>JBARWW010000241.1:0-17527 GCA_049647005.1 Acidaminobacteraceae bacterium
CGCATTATCAGCTACTAATACTGCATTCGATACATTACTTATGCCACCTGTTTCAACCGCTAAAATAACTACAGGAGTACCCGTTCCATTTTTTTCATAAAAGCCAGTTGCACTAACTTGTGACATTGAAGTATCATCGTAATTTTTTGCCCTAATAACTAATTGATTTTTATCTGTAAAAAACACATCAGCAGTATCTGATATTGTTGTCTGTGGTATAGTCGGTGGATTCGCCTCAGCATTTTTTATAGAATCAAGTATCTTACTTCTTGCAAGTTCAACTTCAGTTTGAACACTCGGATCTACATCCGATAGATCTAGATTAGTCATGACTACATCATAATTTACACCATCAATTTCATAGGTAATCTGCGATCCGCTATGGTCAAGAGTTGGATCAAATCCAATTAACATCTCCGTTTGATTACTTGCAGTAGCAATACTATCACCAATTAAAGCAGTAGATGCTCCCTCTATCACAAGCCCTCCACCATCTCTATCTTTAAATCCTGTAGCACTAACTTGTGAAATTGAAAAATCACCATTATTTTTAGCACTTATAACTAGTTCACCTGCATCATTAAATGATACATCAACAACACTATCTAGTAGTGTACCTGTAGCAGGTGGAATCTCAGCATTTTTAACCGAATCTATTATAGTTGTTTGAGCTGCTGCTACTTGAACCGGATCATTCACATCTATAGCTGATAGATCTAAACTTGTCATATCTACATCGTAATTATCACCATTAAATTCAAAGGTAATAGCTCCAGCTAGACTATGGTCTATATCTAATTCCAACTCAATTGTCATTTCTGATTTTTTTATTAGTGCGCTATCTGTATTTTTACCACTTGGCATACTATCGACAAAAGCTCCTGTTTCAGCAATACTACCAAATAGATCGAGTCCATTTGTACTTATCTGTATATCTTCTCCAACACCAATTTGGTATTGTTTTATCGGCGGACTCTTTATATCGACATCAGTCAGACCAACAGCATATGTTCCATCTTCATTAAATAGCTTTTCTTCTGTATGATAACCTGAAAAAACATATCTTCCTGCAAATGAAAAGTTTCCATCCATTATAATCTGTTTTTTTAACTGCTCAAGTTCACTCGCTATTTTTTCAACGTCTTCATCTGTATTAGTTCCATTTGCAGCTTTAACAGCAGCTTCTCTAGCACGTTGAAGAACTTTATTTATATCCATCATTGTACTCTCAGTAGTTTCAAGCCACGAAAGTGCATCACTAGTATTTCTCTCATATTGGGCATTTTCAGATAAATCTGTTTTATACTTAATAATTTTTGATGCTGCAACTGGATCATCTGATGCTGATTGCACCCTTTTTCCACTCGAAAGCTGTTCTTGCATTTTTGACATATTTACTAAATTTTTATTTACATTTGAAAGCAAATTATTTACTAACATATTATTTGTTATACGCATTTTTTCACCCCATATTACTTAACTGTATTATCTACCAACAAGACCAAGTCTATTAATTATAGTATCTAGTATTCCATCTACAGTTGTAAGCATTCTTGCATTTGCATTATATGAATGTTGAAATTGAACCATCATAGACATTTCTTCATCTAAGGAAACTCCTGATACCGACTCTTTATTTTTAACAACTTCTTTTATCATAGTATCTTGGTTTGACCTAACTCGCATTGCTTCTTGAGTATCAACTCCAAGGTTTGAAATTAGAGATTTCATAAAGTCATCTGGAGAACCACTGTCAAAAAGTTCGGTATTATGTCTAACATCTGCAATTCTAAGTGCATTGCTACCATTTCCTGGAACGCCTTCAGCAATCGTAGACGAAGCCAGTTTATTAAGGTCTGCATCTATATCATTAGATATCGTTAAATTTGATGCAACTATTCTATCTGTAACATAATATCTGCCATCTATATACTTTATTGATTTTTCTTTATATTCTGGGTTATCAAGCTTAAATTTATTCATATTTTCATGTATTTTATCTAACTTTTCCTCATAAGTACTTTCACTCGCTACGCCATCATTAACAACTGAAGTAACATCAAGTGCTTCTCCACCATTGAGGCCAGTAGATTTAAGATTTGAATTGTACTCTTCTGTAGTTTGATTACTAACTGTAAACATATTAACTCCGGTTCCTTTTTTCAAGTCAAATCCCTGAGCATGAATCATATTCATTTCTGTTGTCATAGTATCCACAAATTCATTTAGTTCTTGCATATAATATGGAATACCTTTGTTTTCAGCTGCCACACTATCACGCATATCTAAAATTCCTTTTAACTTTCCAGAATTTGTTGAAAATGTTGCTCCACTTGCCCATCGTATATCCTTAAGATCAGGTGAATCCACATCATTTTTCCGTACATCCCTATCAATAAGTTCAAGTTCATCATAATTCACGTGATTTACAAGTTCATGACCAGAAACCGAAATATGAAATTTAGTTCCACCATTAGCAGTTGTTTCTTCATAGTAATTTACTTCTGTTATGCCAGATAATTTATCTACAAGTAAATTTCTTTGATCTCTAACATCATTTGCACGTCCACCTTCAAGTTCTGATTCAAATATAACCTTGTTAAGTTTTGAAATTTCTTTTGCATATCCATTTATTTCATTAACGGCTACTTTTAATTCAAAGTTTGAATCTTCTTGAAGATTTGATAATCTTGTATATATTCCATTTATACCCTGAGTTAATGCTATTCCTCTCTGACGAACTAGAGCTCTTGTTGTAAGACTCTCTGGATTCTTATTTAATTCTTGAAGTGAACTATAATACTCATCCATAAGTTTTGTTACACCCGAATCAGATGGCTCATTAAATATAGCCTCAATGTTGAGTAGTATATCTTCTCTTGATTCCCATTCTTTTAAAGTGCTATTTTCAGCTCTAAATGTATAATCAAGATATTCATTTCTAATTTGTTTAACAGGGTCAGTATCTACACCAACACCAAGTGTGCCTTTTACTCCTGGTAATTGATCTGGTCTAAATGCATGCATATCAACCCTTTGTCTTGTGTATCCTTCCGTATTTGCATTTGCAATATTGTGTGATGTCACTTGCAAAGCTTGCTGACTGGCAAATAAGCCAGATCTTGCAATATTAAGTCCAAAAAACGTTGAAGCCATAATTTATCCCACCTTTATACTTTAAAGTCAAACATACTCTTCCTTTGAATCATTTCTGGATTTTCACCAGTTGCTTTGTACTTGTTATCCTCTTCGAGTCCTGCAAGTAATTCTATATTAAAATCTATATATTTAAGCGACTGCTTTATTAATTCGCCATTCAATTCATTTTTGTTTTTTATATCTTTGATAGCACCAATAAGTTTATCTTTTGATTTATTTAGTTTTACCTTAGATTCGATATCAAGTTTACTTATAAGCTCTGATATTGTTTCTATATTGGTAAGATTAAGCTCAAGCATTATCTTATCTACTATTTTTTCACGAATATTTTCAAGTCTTACTAGAGTCATGGCTAGTCCCTGCTCTCTTATCGTGATTTTATCAAGTTCTTTGATTTTTCCATCTATAATTATTTGCTTTTTATTATCAGCAATTTCTGATAGTTCACTATAAATATCACACTCTTTATCTAAAGCGTCTACTAATTCATTAATCAAATTAATCAAGGTTATCTTCTCCTTTTAATATGAAATTAATTCATATTCATATCTATTTTTGTGTAAATAAAGGGAACCTAGTAGATTAACCACTAATAGTTCCCTCGTATACTGAATCCATTCATTTTTTTACTGCATCTACATATGATTAATCAATACTACTTAAACTTGCAAGTAGTTTTTTAGCAATATCTTCAGATGAAGGTTTGTAAGAACCGTCTTTAATTTGCCCTTTGATATCATTAACTCGGTCTTCCCTGACCTCAGGCAATTTATTAAAAGCCTGCATTGCTAGCTGATATTCTTTTGCAGCGTCCGAAATTTCAATTTTATCAGGGGATAAACCAACTTTATCCGTCTTTTTTACATTTGTTATTGTCTTGTTATAAGACTTCATAACATTTTGCACGTTTATATTATTTCCTATTTTCATAAAAAACACCTCCACTCATCCGATGTTGATATTATATATATCGGCAGATAATGTGGAGGCTTTAGTCTTTTTTTATTTTATTTTTAAATATTATTTAATATGCATTTTTTGAGAAGTTTTTTTAATTGCCTCAGGCTTTTTATCTTTCTTACCACCAATTCCAAATGCTTTGTTAATTTCATTTTTAAGTTCATATGAGCAAGTATCACAGAACTTTCCAGTAGAAATTGACTTGCCACATCTCTCACATGGATAACCAACACCATCACCTTTAAGCTGTAATTTACCTTGTCTTAAAAACTTAAGTATTTTTGACTCATCAACCCCTGTTTCTTCAGCAACTTCTGAAGCTGTTGAATTTGGATTGTCATATATATATTCCCTAACTATCATGAAATCATCCTCATCATTATTTTTGCATTTACTACAAAGTTTTTGTTCGTTTTCTGATGAAAACATACGTCCGCATTTACTACAGTTTACTAATACACCCATACTAATTCCTCCTAATAGTATATAGAAATCTATCTCTATACTTTATGTAAGCTAGCCTACAATAGGCTTATCAAAAATAACATTCCAAATTTATATATAAATTTACTATTTATAAATATTATAATCGTAATTACACTTTACTGCAAATGTAATAATCTTAACATCAGCCGCTCCACTTTCTATTAAGATCTCACTACAACTGTCTAATGTAGTCCCTGTTGTAAATATATCATCTATAAGTAAAACTCTACTAGCAAATATATTTATATCTTTATTACATTCAAATGCACTTTTTAGTTCTTCTTCTCGCTCTGTACGTGATAGCTTTTTCAAACGTTTGGTCATTTTTTTTCTTACTAGTAGATTATCTAGTACTTTTTTACCAGTTTTCGCTCCTATGTATTTAGCTATAAGTTCTGTTTGATTAAATCCTCTAACTAGCCTACGCGTTATATGGATTGGAGTATATAGGATATAATCAAAGTCGATATTTTCTTCTATAATTTTATTTATCATTATTTCTGATATAAGTTTATATAGATAACTTTTATCATTATACTTATAACCCATTATAATTCTCTCGCTCACACCTTCATAAACTGCGCATGAATATCCGCGTGTAAAACTTCTACCATATCTATGACACTCCGTGCACTTTGCATAAGCATCAACTTTTAAGATTGGACGTCCACATAATTTACAACATTTAAAATCAGATGTAAATACTATCTTTTCAAAACACTCCACACAAACGCCATACTTTGAATCATCAAATATTTCCCTAGAACAAAGCATGCATTTTATATTATATGGGAACAAATAATTTAACATAATAATCACCTATTTAATTATTACATTTTTTTACAAATAGTTCAATTCAATATTTTCATCTGAATTTATTGCTAACTATTTTATACTCTAACTTTCCATAAGATCTTTTACTGACTTTGATATATTTATAAATCTATACTTTAAACCTGAATTTCTGTCTAAGTTGCTAGTATTATTTACCATTTGATCTATATATCTTTCGCTACCAACCAGAACAACCAAGCTCTTAGCCCTTGTAACCGCAGTGTAAAATATGTTTTTAGTAAGTAGCATAAATGGCCCACTACACACAGGTATTATAACCACCGGAAACTCACTGCCCTGACTCTTATGTATGGTCACAACGTAGGCGTGCATTATCTCATCCATTTCTAAAAATTCATATCTAACGATTCGCTCATCATCATAAATTATCGTTATATTTCTATCTTTGTTGTTTATCTCTTTTATAAATCCAATATCACCATTAAAAACACCTGTTCCATCAAGTCCATCAACCGTTCTCCATTTTATAGAGTAGTTGTTCTTTACCTGCATTATCTTATCTCCAACTCTAAAGATCTTATCACCAAATTCTTTTTCAGCTTTTAAATCATGTGGAGGATTTAATGTTTTTTGAAGTTCCTTATTCATGTTTATAGTTCCAGTCACTCCATTTTTCATAGGAGTTAAAACCTGGATATCCCTAAGCGGGTCTATATCATAAAAACTTGGAAGCCGCTTTGAACAGAGATCTGAGATTGCACTTGGAACATCGCTTTGATTTGCTTTATTTATAAAGAAGAAATCTTTATCTTTTTCATTTAGTAGTGGTAGTTGACCTGCATTTATCCTATGAGCATTTACTACAATCATACTCTCTTCCGATTGCCTAAATATCTTATCAAGCTTTATAACATCTATAAAATCTATTTCACCCTCAAGTATATCTTTTAGAACTGAGCCAGCACCAACGCTTGGCAGCTGGTCTGCATCACCTACAAGGATGACTCTAGTTCCTACTGTTATAGCGTCAAGTAAGTATCCCATAAGCATTACATCAACCATAGATAACTCATCTATAATTAGAACATCAGCTTCTATTGGGTTGTCTTCATTTCGATTGAATCCTAGTACCATTTCATTCTCAGAATAAGTATACTCAAGAAGTCTATGTATAGTTTTTGATTCACGGTTTGTAGCCTCGGTCATTCGCTTCGCCGCTCTTCCTGTTGGCGCGGCGAGTTTTACTGAAAGTGAGCGCGCCTCAAACATCTTTATAATTCTATTTATAACCGTAGTTTTACCAGTACCCGGTCCACCCGTGATAACTGTTACTCCACCTTTTACAGCTTTTTCTATCGCTCGCTTTTGAACGATGTCATATTCCATGCCTGTAAGGTTATATACATCTCTAAACTCTGTGTCCATATCTATTTCAAACTCGGAAAAATCAGACGTTGCAAGCTTAAATAGCTTCTGAGACACTTTTACTTCGGCGAAAAAGTATGCCGGAAGATATATAACCGTTCTATCATCAAATGTGTCAAAGTATAAATTACCCTTTATAATCATCTCGGATATTTCTCTGTCAAGATCCTCTTTTGCAACTCCTAAAACTTCAAATGCCTTTTCAAGAAGTTCGTCTTTATATGCAAAAGTATGACCATCACGAGCAAACATAGCAAGTGCATGTCTAATTCCTGTATGAATTCTATAAACAGAAGTTGCCTCAACTCCCATCCTCTTGGCAATAGAGTCAGCCATCTTAAAGCCAATTCCTTTTATATCCTCTTCAAGCCTATATGGATTTTCACTTATGAGATGAATTGTATCATTGCCATACTCTTTAAAAATACGCGTGGAGTAAGAGCTTGATATACCTAACTTCTGTAGATAAAGCATAATATCTCTATAAGCAGATTGCTCTATAAATGATCTTGCAATCTCTTCAATTTTTTTATCTCCAATGCCCTGAACTTCTTTTAACATCTCAGGATTAAACTGTATGACGTCAAACGAGCTATCACCAAAACGCTCAACTATCTTCTCAGCTGTTGCAGGCCCAATACCTTTTATAACACCAGAGGCTAAGTAACGAAGTATCTCTTCTTTTGTTTCTGGAACTATTATCTCCGAAGAAAGAACCTCAAGTTGCTCCCCATATGATTTATGATAGACATATCTTCCTTTAAAGGACATAGATTCCCCTTCGCTAATCACAGGTATATATCCTTTTACATATAAATAATCAAGATCCATACCATCAATATTTAGAACAGCTATTACAAAGCCATTATCATCATTTTTAAATACTATTTCTTCAATAATTCCTTTTACTTCTACCGACATATGCTTTGCTCCCTATATTTAAAAGTTTAATAATATAAACCTGTACTCTTTCTAGTAAATTTAATTATATCACGCTGTGTGACATTTATTAAGCTTCTTTAATCAGAAGAGGCTTGCAAAATTTAATATTCATATATTTAATTATAGAATTTTTAAAATATTTGTGCAATTTAGGTCTAATTATTATATTATGTACTTATGAAAAGCTACTTTAAAGGTAGGTAGTTTTACAAGCAAGTCACATACTTTTTAGTATTTGCTTGCAAGGTAATCAAAGGCACATATATATAAATAGAGTGCAATAGGAGGGTTTATAATGTCAAAGCTTAGAAGCTATGATGAGGTTCTTGAACACATCACTGATGGTATGACCATTATGGTTGGTGGGTTTCTTGGAGTTGGTACTCCAGAAACATTAATTGATAAGTTAGTTGCAAAGGGAGTAACTAATTTAACACTTATCGCAAATGATACAGCATTTATAGATAAAGGCGTAGGTAAACTAGTCGCAAATAAAATGCTAAAGAGAGCTATCGTTTCGCATATCGGCACAAATAGAGAGACTGGTAGACAGTTAAATGCTGGTGAGATGATTGTAGATCTAGTTCCACAGGGAACACTTGTAGAACAAATTCGTGCTGGTGGCACTGGACTTGGTGGGTTTTTAACTCCTACAGGTGTTGGAACGATTATAGAAGAAGGAAAGCAAAAGATGACAATTGAAGGTATAGACTACTTACTTGAGATGCCTCTTAAAGCAGATGTTGCACTGATTTATGGTAGTACTGTAGATAAAAAAGGTAATGTTTGTTACAAGGGAACTACAAGAAACTTCAATCCTCTTATGGCTATGGCTGCTGATCTTGTTATAGTTGAAGCAGAAAAAATCGTAGAGATTGGTGAAATTGATCCAAATCACGTAATTACACCATCTATCTTTATTGATTATATCGTTGGAGGTGACAAGTAATGGATGTTAAAAAAATTATAGCACAAAGAGTTGCAAAAGAGTTTCATTCTGGCGACTTAGTAAATCTAGGTATTGGTCTTCCAACGCTCGTTGCAAACTACATCTTAGATGATTCTGATATAATATTTCAATCAGAAAATGGTTTAGTTGGTCTTGGACCAGAGCCAAGTGAGGAAAATATCGATAAAGATCTTACAAATGCAGGTGGTGTACCTGTTTCAATCCTTAGTGGCGGAGCATTCTTTGATAGTGCAATGTCATTTGGAATTATTCGTGGTGGTCATGTTGATGTAACTGTTCTTGGTGCACTTCAAGTAGATCATCATGGCAATCTTGCTAACTGGACTATACCTGGTAAACTTGTTCCTGGAATGGGTGGTGCAATGGACCTTGTAACTGGAGCAAAAAAGGTTATAGTATCTATGACTCATACAGATAAACATGGTTCTCCTAAGATTCTTGATAACTGTACTCTTCCACTTACTGCAAAATCACAGGTTAATATGATTGTTACTGAGATGGCTGTTATGGATATTACAAAAGCAGGACTTCTAGTTAAAGAAATTAATCCAGTCTTCACAAAAGAAGAAGTTCAAAACGCTACTGGATGTCCTCTTATATTTGATGAGAACTTAATCGATATGCAGGTAGATTAAATAATTTGCTGCTTGGATTTAAAGCTTATATTCGAATAAAATCGAACTTTTATATTTGCACATTGGCGAGACTCACTTCGTTCAAACAGTCGCCAAGGGCGTTCCAATATTAAAGTCGGATTTCATACTCAAATAACGCTTATACCGGCGCTTCAAATTATCTAATCTACTTTACTTGAAAACCATAAAACCTTTAAGTGCGGATGGGGTATTGGGCTACTGGGTTTCCAGTAGCCTATTTATTTTACAACTTTACTCAAAATAAGCTTTATTTGTATTAGCGAGGTATATAATATGAGCTATCAGGATATTTTTCTACATTTAGATTATGCTTGATTCTATAGGCAAGTGAATTTATGTGTTCGGTAAATTTACTTGGGTATAAAATCAGTAGTTAACTATTTAGGGGGTAGTAATTATGAGATCCATTCCAACAAATTTTCTTAAAGGTTCTGAAGTACTCGGGGAAACACTTTATACTTCAAAGGGACACATGTTAGTTAAAGAGGGGACACTACTAACAGAATTGCTAATAAAAAAAATTAATACAAATAAAATTTACACAGTTTACATTCATGATGAACACTGTGATAATCAAATCAATAGAATAATTGATCAATCTCTTAGACTTCAAGGAATTGAAATTATAAGAGAACTTTTTACTTTAGCTGCTAAAAATAAAGATATACTTGTGGCCCATAACAAACTCAGCGACTATGCTGATGACGTGCTTTATGAAACATCAACTATACGAAATCAACAAATAGAATATATTGATATAAAAAATCTAGATGACTATCTATATAGTTCATCACTTAACACTGCTATTCTTTCTATACTAATAGCAAGGCAAGCTAATGTTCCAAGAGATATGATAAAACAAATTTTCTTTGGTGCAATATACCACGACATTGGACTTGCAATGATTCCACCAGAAGTTATAAATAAAAATTCTGAATTAACAATAGATGAAAAAATGATGATACTTATGCACCCTAAAAAAGGACATGAGTTCCTTAAAAGCAAGACCTATCTTAGCGCTTATGTAAAAGCTATAACACTTCAACATCACGAACACATGGATGGAAGTGGTTATCCGAATAGAAAAAAGCATGACGAAATTCATTTATATGCTCATATCGTTGGTATAGCCGATATATACGATGCTATGACTTCGGATAAACCATATAAAATGGCAGTTAGTCCAAACGAAGCTATCGAATATATTACTAGCACTGCTGGATCACACTTTCCACTTGATATAACTGAAATTTTCGCAAAAAAAATAAACCCTTATCCAGTAGGGTCTTTAGTTTTACTAAGCAAGAATATGCATGCCGTTGTTGATAAAGTTCACGATGGATTTCCACTTAGACCAAGCGTACGCATAATCAACAAAGTTGCTGGTAAGTATGAATACATTCCACTTAATCTTATGGAAAACAATTCTATCCTTATAGAGAAAATGATTTATTCATTAGAATAAGTTTTATGATTTGCCGATTGGCTAGTAGCTAACATTTGAATAAAATCGAACTTTTATATTTCATATTGGCGATAATCGCCAAGAACATTCAATATCAAAAGCCGGATTTTATACTCAAATAGCGCTAATGCCTTCTCTTAAATTCATAAAACTTACTATGCTTGAAAACATTAAAACATTAGGACATTAAGGGCGTAAAACGTAAAAGCATAAGGTCTTAAATTTTTATTTGGTATTCTAATTTAAAATTGGGTGTTGGGCTACTGGACTTCCAGTATCCTATTTTCGATACCGTATTGCTAGCAAGGGATACAAAATTAATAATTGAATCCTAATTTTTGCAATGATATACTTATTTTAAATGTATGAATAAAATTGTAGCATTAACAATTTATGATTATGAATGGAGATGAAAAAATGGAAGATATCAGATGGATACAAAGGTTTTCAAACTATTCAAAAGCTATTAGTCAATTAAAGCGCTTTATTGCACATGGAGAATTAAATGAATTTGAAGTTCAAGGTCTAATACAGTGTTTCGAGTATACATTTGAACTCGCATGGAAAACTACTAAAGATTTTTTAACTGAAGAAGGTTTTGATGTTAAATCTCCACGTGACGCCATAAAAGTAGCACATGGTCAAAAAATATTAGATGGAGAAATTTTCCTAGATGCTTTAAAAAAGAGAAATCTTATGGCACATACTTATAATGAGGAAACTACAGAAATAACAAAACATTTAATTATTGATAAATATGCAAATGAACTTTTTAAACTTGAGGATTTTTTTAATGGAAAAAAATAATACTGAATTCGGACTTAAAGAATATGAACTGGACATAATTATAGACTGTATTTCAAAATTCACAGAAGTTGAGTCGGCTCTTATATTTGGTTCTAGAGCAAAGGGTAATTATAAACTAAGCTCTGATATTGACATTGCTATCTTTGGGGAAAAAATTAATTTTGATATTGTATCAGATATTCATTATTTCTTAAATGAAGTGTCGGATTTATTGTATTCTGTAGATGTGATAAATTTTGAGTCCCTTAGAGAAGATGCACTAAAAGATCATATTAATAGGATCGGCAAAAAAATATATACTCGACACATAGATGAAAGCTCTTATAAGTAAGCATAGGAGCTTTCATTTTTTATGTTTTCCCAAAATAAATAGGCTACTGGTGAATTCCCAGTAGCCCAATACTCATACTTTAATATTGAAACGCCCTTGGCGATTGTTCGAGCAAAGCGAGTTTCGCCAAAAGTTTCAATATACAATCAAAATTTTATTCAAATGTTAGCTATAAGCCAAGCATCAAATTATTTACAACGCAAATCCTTCAGCTCTAAGAATCTCTGCTTTATCAGTCTTCTCCCAAGGTAAATCAATATCAGTTCTACCAAAGTGACCATAAGCCGCAGTTTGCTTATAGATTGGTTGTCTTAACTGAAGATCTCTAATGATTGCAGCTGGTCTTAAGTCAAAGTGCTTAGCAACTAAATCTTCGATTTTTCCTTCATCTATTTTATTAGTTCCAAAAGTTTCAACTAATACAGATACAGGATGTGCTACACCAATTGCGTAAGCAAGCTCAAGTTCACACTTGTCAGCAAGTCCAGCAGCAACGATGTTTTTAGCAACATATCTTGCAGCGTAAGCAGCTGATCTGTCAACTTTTGTTGGATCTTTACCAGAGAAAGCTCCTCCACCATGTCTTGAGTATCCACCATAAGTATCTACGATAATTTTTCTACCAGTTAAACCAGCGTCTCCTTGAGGTCCACCAATTACAAATCTTCCAGTTGGGTTGATATAGTATTTAGTTTCAGCGTCAAGTAAATCCGCTGAAATAATAGGCTTGATTACATGCTCAATTAAATCTTTCTCAATTTGATCTCTTTCAACGTCAGGACTATGCTGAGTTGAGATAACAATTGTATCTACTCTTGCAGGCTTGTTATCAATATATTCTACTGTAACTTGAGTCTTTCCATCTGGTCTTAAGTAGTTAAGAGTCTTATCTTTTCTAACATCTGATAATCTCTTAGCTAATTTATGAGCAAGTGAAATCGGAAGTGGCATAAGTTCTTCAGTTTCGTTACATGCAAAACCAAACATAATACCTTGATCTCCAGCACCAGTTGCTTCAATTTCGTCATTCATAGTTCCATCTCTACTCTCAAGTGCTTCATCAACACCCATAGCGATATCGCTTGATTGCTCATCAATAGCAACTAAAACAGCACAAGTTGCAGCATCAAAGCCATACTTCGCTCTATCATATCCAATTTCTGCAATTGTTTTTCTTACAGTTTTTTGAATATCAATATAACAATTTGTAGTAATCTCACCAGCAACTAAAACTAAACCCGTTGTAACTGAAGTCTCGCAAGCTACTCTAGCATTTGGATCCTGTGCAAAAATTTCATCTAAAATTGAATCTGAAATTTGGTCACACATTTTATCTGGGTGGCCTTCAGTAACGGACTCAGAAGTAAATAACCTTCTTCTCATTTTGTATTCCTCCTAATAAATAATAACTAGTAAAATAATACCCAAGTCTAACAGTATAATCACACTCGATTTCAATTGAAACAAACTACTAAGTAGCTAAATGATAGGTGCCCACCTAACATTTCACACCAATACTTTAAAACAAGATGTTTAGTACTCTGCATACTAATTACATGCTGATAAAGTTTTTACGTTTAAATATAAAAAACCCCTTCATTTAAGAAGAGGTTAAAATTCTAAATAAACCTCATCTTCCAGATTTCTCTGTAGGATTTAGCACCGTGTAATAACCGGTTGCTGGACTTCATAGGGCCTGATCCCTCCGTCACTCGTAATAAGGTGTCTATTCAATTGTACGCTAGTAAATATATCACACCATGTATTATAAAACAATACTTTTATTATACTTTTTTAAAAAATAAAACAAACAATAACTTTTTTACTTGCAATAAGGTAATTTAATGCAAGTAAAAAAGTTCATATGTTTTTCAAATTCAACACTAAACAATTTTTGCACACGATTGTAATTTTATTGTAACTCAAGTGTAACTCGTAAGAGACTTTACTTTAGTATAATACTAAAGTATAAAGATGCTTATTAAAATTACTACATCTAATTAATTTTAGATCATTGGGATAGGTGAAAATATGATTAAGAAATTCGTAAAAATAATTACAGCTTCATTTATAATCAGCTCTCTAGTTTTATCACCATTTAACTACATAGCAAGTCCAGCTTTTGCTGATTATAAGGTACTGCACACAACTTCGTCATCTGAACAAATGAGTACTGGAGTTACATATAACGAAAAACTTATGTTTACAGATATAGGATGGGTTAGTGTTAAATACATGCTAGTTGATTTAAAGGATCCAAATACTTATATAGATGTTCTATATAATAAGGAGGATGTTACAGTTCGAAACAAACTCTCAAAATTATCTACTTCACCAGAGTTAATAGGCGCAATAAACGGAGACTTTTTCGATTATGGTGCAAAATCAACACTTGGCACAATTGTTAGTAATGGAGACTTTATATCAACTGGTATACACGATGGAAAATTTTCTTCTTTTAATGTAAGCAAGCTTGGTATTCCATTTTTACAAAACTGGACCTCAGCTGGACTAAAGCTTACAAGCGAAAGTTCAAAGTTAACTATTGAATATAAAAATAAACCTTACTTAGATTTTAACCGTGCTATTATTTACGATCACAACTGGAAGGACAGTTCATATGGTAACACCCTAAAAAAAGATATTGTTGAATTGGTTATAGAAAGTGGTCTTATAACTGATATAAGAAGAAATTTAGATCCGGTTGCTATAGGCCCTAACACTACTGTTATTTCTGCTGTTGGAACTAAAATTTCTGCTGTTACAAGTAATTTTAGAATTGGAGATAAAGTAGAGATTGCTTATGATATTAACTTTAATAACATCAACACTTCTATAGGTGGTGGGTCTATTATACTTGAAAATGGTAAAGTAGTAACTAATTTAACTCTTCCAATTCCAGGACGACACCCAAGAACATCAGTTGGTATAAATAAGGATAAAAACAAACTAATTTATGCTGTAGTAGATGGAAGAACTTCATCTTTTGTCGGTGTAACAGAGAGCGAACTTGCTAGTATCATGTTTAAGCTAGGTGCCAATGACGCACTTAATCTTGATGGTGGTGGTTCTACAGAAATGGTAACTAAGAAGCTAGGTAGCGATAAGCTAAGTATAGTTAACACTCCTTCAGATGGAGTTGAAAGAGCTATATTTACTGGACTTGCAGTATTTAGCAATTCTGCAAAAGGTAATATTGAAAAGCTTGATGTAGATATAAGTACAGATGCTGTAATCGGAACTGATATTAAATTTACTGCTTTCAATACTGATGAAAACTATTTTAGAACAAATTTATCTTCTGATGATTTAAAAATAAACTTTGCATCTGATGCATTTAAACTTAAGGATGGTAATCTGTTTTCACTTAAAGAAGGAACACACGAAATTGAATTTATCTATAATGATCAAAGCATAAAAAAATCAATTGAAATTAAAGATTCAATTGTAAATTTATCTATAAAAAACTCAAGTATAATTAGTGATATAAATACTTCTACACCATTAGAAATCGATGGTATTGACGAGAATGGTTTTAAACACAAACTCGATTTAGCTAATATAACATTCGCTTTTTCATCTGATAAACTTGGTAAAATTGACGAAAATTATAATTTTGTATCATCAAAAAATATAGCTAGTGGTTACTTAAGCATCTCATATAAAGGTATAAAAAAGTATATACCTATAATCGTTGGTGATAACTATAAAATTATAAGTGATTTTGAGCCATCTGAAGATTTAACAAAAAAATTGACTTTTATATCTTACCCTGAACTCAATAAGGGTAAAATGACAATTCACAATTTTGGTATAAACAATTCTTATGGAGCACTTGTAGAGTATGACTTTACCTATACAAGTAAGACTCGCGCAGCTTATATTTCACTGGGCGAATCTGGTTACTTACTTGATGATCAAAGCAAAAAGCTTGGACTTAGTGTTTTTGGAAACTATGGCAATAGTCATTGGCTTAGAGCAAAATTAACAGATGCAAATGGAAAACAACATAACGTAGATTTTGCTTTAAACGTCAACTGGGAAAATTGGAAGTATGTAGAGGCTATTATACCCGATAGTCTGGCACGACCACTTAAATTAGATAGAATTTATCTGGTTGAGGATGAAGCTTCAGAGCTTGACCGCGGTGTTATAATGATGGACAGACTTGTACAAGTTGGAACTAGTAATATAAAAGTTGATCTTCCTAAAGATATAACTAAAATTCCAAATTTAAGTAGTTCTACTTTAGATAAATCACTTGATTATCAGGTTAATGTATTCACAAAAGAAAGAAGCTCTTACAACAATTTCGATAATAAGATAAATATTTTAATGGGAAATGCCGATAATAAAGACAATAAGTTATTTAATGTTAACTCAAGACCAAATAATTACGTAAACACTGACACAAGTGGTGTTAAAGTACTTAATTTTGTTAACTATAATAACTCTATAAGAAAAAGTGGATATGGTCAGTGGCTTGACCTACTAAGGTTAAAAGAAAGTATGAATTCTAAGGCTTTAGTCATAGTTTTAAGTAGTGGAAAAAACTTTAAAGATTCTCTTGAAGAAAATTTATTTTATGATACTATAAAGTTTATTGAAAACAAGTATAATATACCTGCTGTAGTAGTTTATCCTAATAAAATTAGCAATATAGAAAAGATTAATTCTGTTGATGTTATTGGCTTACAAACTAACAAACTTGAATCAAAAAACTTTTTAAATGAATATCTGTCAATTGGATTTAAAAATGGTAACACAAGTTATAAACTTAACAAATAATTTTAAAATGTTTTCAAAAATATCAAATGTTTTCTGATCTAAACCTTTATACATGCATATACTAAATTTGAGGAGGGGAATTAGATGACTAATAGAAAAATTTCTGAATTAATTATGAATATTGAAAAGATGAGACGTGAACTAAATGAATTAGTCACTCTAAAAGAAATTCTTGATCCACAAATCATCGAAAAAAGTCAGGAGCTTGATAAATTAATTTATGACTATGGGCTTCAAAAGAGTTGTTTTTCTAAAAAATAATTAATTTATTATTTAACCCTCAGTAAACACAAAAATATATTCTTATATTTAAAAAACCTCTACAACTATTTAAAATAATTGTAGAGGTTTTGATTTTTTTGTTTTAACAATAGTTACATCTAAGATTTGCTATTACTTACATTACTTATATCAAATTAAGTATAATTGGTATGGTAAGTATAGATAAAAGTGTTGACACAAAGGCTGCTTTTGACGCTAGTTTTACATCACCACCATATCTTGACGCAAGTATAGATGTGTTTGCAGCCGCTGGCATAGCCGTTAGCAATACTGGAATCGACACCATATATCCTTCTAATCCAAATGCCTTTAAGACAAATAGTACAATCAATGGAAGAATTAAAAGCCTCACAAACGATACTGCAAAAGGTCCTTTATCAGTATATAACTCTCGTAGATTAACATCTGCTAATATAAAACCTATAAACATCATAGAAAGTGGAGTCGTTGTTGATCCAATC
>JBARWW010000242.1:0-2565 GCA_049647005.1 Acidaminobacteraceae bacterium
TCTAAATCAAAAATTATTATTTAGATAAATTCTACACAATTTCAACCCACAAGTTATTAATACCCATGATTTAAAAAGTGAAATCAGTTTTTTTTATCCTACAAGAAGTATATAATACAGATAAGCAATAGTGAATATTCTCTATTTTCACATTTAAATGGAGTTAACATGTAGTTATTAGCTACTTTTTCACTTCTATTAACAATAGTGTATTTACTAAAAAAATTATAGGAGGACTAATAATGGGTTTAAAATTAATTGATTTATCTCAAGAAATTTTCCAAGGCATGTCTGTATTTCCAATGCATCAGCCTACTTTCATCATGACTAACATGACTCATGAAGAAAATATGAAACTAACGGGTTCTAAGACTCTAGGTTTCTCTGCAAGAAACATTTTAATCAGTGAGCATGGCGGAACGCATTCAGATGGCGTTTGGGAGTATAAGCCTTCTGGACCAACTATCGATAATATGCCACTTGAATACTTTTGGGGGTCTGCAATTTGCGTGGATTTAAGCCACATTAGATTTGATAGACACATTGAACCTAAAGACTTAGAGCTTGCTGTTAAAAAATCTGGACAAGATATTAAAGACGGTGATATATTCCTAATGTATACAGGTCATTACGATCGTAACTTTGCTACCGATAAATGGCAAACAGAATATACTGGGCTTAGCTATGACTCTGCTAGATGGCTTGCTGAACAAGGCATCGTAAATATTGGTGTTGACGCTCCAGCAATTGATCATCCAGACGATCTAGACTTTTCAGGACATTTAGTTTGTGGTGAGTTTGATATAACAAACACTGAAAACATGTGTAATCTTGATAAAGTAGTTAACAGAAGATTCCTTTACATGGGTCTTCCACTCAAAATTAGAGCCGGTACCGGTTCACCAATTCGTGCCGTAGCCTTAATTGAAGAGTAATCAATTGACAATAACTTATCAATTAATACCAGTGTTAATATTTATATTATTCTGAAAATTCAATATGGAAATTTTAGTGAAAGGACGAGTGAAATATTCGTCCTTTTTTTGTATAGACGTTTGTGTACTTTCTACAAACTTATATTTATTTAGTTTATATATTCCTCTTTTTAAATATTAACATTTATTAATCTTTTGATTTTAAAGCTCTTAGTCAGCCTCATTTTAGCTTTCTATAAGAGTATTATAGTTATGAACACTTTTTTATTAGAATCTTTACTTTTTGTAATATACCATCAAACTGTACAATTACTTGTACAATGTGCAAATTTATAACTTTAAATGTTAGATTTAATTTCATATGAAAAAAGAGACACATATAAATGCATCTCTTTATAACTTTAATTTTATAAATCCAAAATTTTCATTATCTTTAAGGCAGTTTGAAGTCCATATCTATCCATTTCTTTAGCAAGAGATTTCTTAGTTATCTCTTGTATTCTATTTATTCTGTAAAGAACAGTGTTGTAGTGAGTAAATAACAACTCTGACATTTTCTTAAGATTTCCATTAGTTTCAAAGTAAACAGTAAGTGACTTAACTAATTCAGTATCTCTTTTTCTATCATAAAGAACTAGTGGTTCAAGTGTTGACTGATAGAAACTAAGCAATTCGTCTTTTAAGTTATCTTGACAAAAAATCTTATATATACCTAGTTCGTCAAAATCGATAATTTCAGTATCAATATAGCTCTTTGAAGCTTCAACTGCATTTTCTGCATCTTGAAGTGATCTATTAACATCTTCAATCCCATCATACATTCTACCAATACCAATTTTGAAACTTAAAGTTTCAATCTTATCTCTAAGAGTTTCATTTACTATTTCTGCAATACGACTAGTGTTTTTTTTGCAATCTTCATGATCTTTCCACATAAATAGGATGTTTATCTTTTTACCCTTGTTAGCAAGAAGATAAGTTTTTCCCTCATTCTTACATATCATATCTACAACATACATTGCTTTTGTAACAATTTGGTTGTACTCTTCATCTGTAGAAATCTTCGACTCAGTCTTAGATAATCTAATACTTATAATATTATAGCTTGCGTCTTTATCAAATCTATAATAATTAGCTCTATCAATAGCTTTTTCTTTTCTCTTTTGATCTAGCGAAATCAAATCTTCAAAAAATTCGGCTTTGTATTTATTCTCAACGTCTTGAACTGAAATCCTCTTAAGAAATTCAAGTGCAATGACATTTGATGTTGACTCCATATATAAAGTATCAAAGCTTGTAAGTTCACGTCTTATTCCATACGTAACAAGGTGTCCGTATATGTTGTTTTTAACCATAATTGGAACCATAATACGATCTACTTCTTCTTCAGAAATTACTGTTTTATCAAATATAGTTTTACTATGACGAACTACATTTGTATTTCCTTTAAAGTAAGTTGTAAGATTCTCTTCAAGTTGTTTATACATATTTTGATCACAAGTAGAATCTAATGTGTATTCATCAAAATGGTGATCCTTAAGTAATACTGGATTTTCTAATGTTTTAGACAAACTATTTAGTATATCTTTTACTCCTCCACCCTTTAGTATTACATTCATAGTATCCTTAT
>JBARWW010000243.1:0-2728 GCA_049647005.1 Acidaminobacteraceae bacterium
TCAGCTAATAAGTATTAGAAATCATTAAAATTGTTTTTTTCCTTTAATTTAATTGCATTAATAGCAATCTTAATTTTTTTAATATTCGATTTCTTGGGTAAATAATATATAGTAATAATTTATAAATCAATATTTAACAAGTATATTATAGAGAATTCAAAATATTTATAATTATTTTGAATATAAAACACTGTAAATACAACGCTTTGCGATTATTAGCTCTATTTTTTACAAAATGTTGATATTTTAGATACTGTTTTAGGTATAAACTAGAGGCAATGGGAGTTTACTTAATTTTCTGAGTATTCTTTCTTATTTTTAAAAGGATGGTGGTATAATGTCAAAATCTAAAGCTCAAGCTGAAACTATGAGCGGAGTCGAGTTTCCAGTTGAAATGTTTGATGAACTTGAAGCTTATATATCAACACTAGATGATAAGCAAGGTTCTCTCATTCATGTTTTACACAAAGCACAAAATATATTCGGTTATCTTCCTCGTGAGGTACAACTGCATATAGCAAGAAAACTTGATATACCGGGAGCGAAAGTATTTGGAGTTGTTAGTTTCTACTCTTATTTCACTCAAACACCTCGAGGTAAACATACTATAAATGTATGTATGGGAACTGCATGTTTTGTTAAGGATGCTGATAAAATTCTTAAAAAGTTTAACACTGCTCTTAAGGTAGAAACTGGTGGTACAACACCCGACAAATTATTTACACTTAGAGACGTTAGATGTATTGGAGCATGCGGACTTGCGCCTATCATTTTAGTTGATGATAAGGTATATGGACATGTAACACTAGAAGATGTCGATAAAATAATTGCTGAATATAGAGAGGATGACTAAGATGCCTATTAAATCATTAGATGAACTTAGAAAGATTAGAGATAATTCTCAGAAGAAAGTTAATTTACGTGGATCTGGCGAAGATGGTGGAGACACTATTGAGCTTATGATTGGTATGGCAACATGTGGTATTGCAGCTGGTGCTCGTGAGACACTAACTACTATACTTGATGAAATACAAGCGAAAGGTCTTGAAAATATAAGAGTTGTACAAGTTGGCTGTATGGGATATTGCCATAGTGAACCCACTGTACAAGTTAACAAACCTGGTAATGAGCCTATTTTATACGGAAAAGTGACTCCAACAGTTGCCAAAGATATAATTGAAAAACATGTACTTAATAATGAATTGCTTGATGAAAATATTTTGAATATGACATTTGAAAAAGCATAATCTTAAAACTAAGGAGGTTTAAAATGGCTAATATTAGAAGTCATATCATGGTTTGTGGTGGAACTGGTTGTATAGCTTCTCAAAGTGAGGAGATAATCACTTCTTTAAAAGAAGAGCTTAGAAAGCATGATTATAATAATGAGATCAAAGTTGTAAAGACTGGATGTTTTGGGTTCTGCGGTCAAGGTCCTATAGTAAAAATACATCCTGACAATGTTTTTTACGTTAAAGTAAAACCATCTGATGCAAAAGAAATTATAGAAGAACATATCATTAAAGGTAGAAGAGTTGAGCGACTTTTGTTTGAAGAACCTATGTCAAAAGAAAAACTTGATGAACACTCAAAAATGAATTTTTATAAAAAACAATACAGAATTGCACTTAGAAACTGCGGGCTTATAAATCCAGAAGATATTGAAGAATATATCGCTTTTGATGGATATGAAGCTCTTGGTAAGTGTTTAAGTGAAATGACACCAATTGAAGTAATTGATATTATCAAAAAATCTGGACTTCGTGGTCGCGGTGGTGGTGGATTCCCCACTGGACTTAAATGGGAGTTTGCCTACAAATCACCCGGTGATGAGAAATACATAATGTGTAATGCAGATGAAGGTGATCCAGGTGCATTTATGGATAGATCTATCCTTGAAGGTGACCCACATAGTGTAATTGAAGCTATGGCAATTGGTGGTTACGCAATCGGAGCTAAAGTTGGAATTATTTATATCAGAGCTGAGTATCCTCTTGCTATTGAGAGACTTGAAATTGCTTTAAAACAAGCTAGGGAATATGGACTACTTGGAAAAGACATATTTGGATCTGGTTTTGATTTTGATGTATCTATAAAACTTGGAGCTGGCGCATTTGTATGTGGTGAAGAAACTGCACTTATACATTCTGTTGAAGGTGGTCGTGGTGAGCCTACTAAAAAACCTCCATTTCCGGCAGAATCAGGATATAAAGGCAAACCAACTAATGTTAATAATGTAGAGACATTTGCAAATATTCCTGCAATTATTTTAAAAGGAGCTGAGTGGTTTAGCTCTATTGGTACTGAAAAATCAAAGGGAACAAAAGTATTTGCACTTGCAGGTAAAGTAAATAACGTAGGCCTTGTTGAGGTTCCTATGGGAACTACTCTTCGTGAAATCATCTATGATATAGGTGGTGGTATCGTAAACAATAAAAAGTTTATAGCATTTCAAACAGGTCGACCATCAGGTGGTGTTATAACTGTAGCAGATCTAGATACACCGATTGATTATGATAGCCTTAAATCTATTGGATCTATGATGGGTTCAGGTGGTATGATCGTTATGGACGAAGATAACTGTATGGTAAATATCGCTAAATTCTACCTTGATTTTACTCAAGATGAATCGTGCGGCAAATGCACGCCTTGTCGTGTTGGAACTAAACGTATGTATGAAATACTACATCGTATATCTGAAGGTGAAGGAGTTCCAGAAGATATAGAT
>JBARWW010000244.1:0-7984 GCA_049647005.1 Acidaminobacteraceae bacterium
AAGAAAGGCAGCAAGGAACCTTAAAACTTATATTATCTCGACCAGTTTTCAGAGATCAGTTAATTATGGGTAAATTACTAGGAGCTTCTTGCATTATAGGAATAGTATTAATTGTAACATTGATTGGAAATATTGTATTATTCTCACTCATAACAGGTGTAATACCCTTGTTTGCAGATATGATTAGATTAACAATTGTATTGTTTTTTGGATTTTTATATATGATGAGTTTTTATATTGCATCACTATATATGTCAATGCAGTCATCTAATAAAAATTTTAGTTTCCTACTTATGATGGTTATTTGGTTATCTATTAGCTTTGTTATTCCTCAATTAGCAGATAGTCAACGTTCATTTGTTTACAATATGAGTGTGACGACACAAACGATAACAAAAATATCAACAGATACACAAGTATCTAATATAATTGAAATATTTTCACCAACAGTACATTTTGAAAACTTGAGCTTTGATCTATTACAAGTGAATATAGACGCATTGGATTTGAGTACAATTCAAATTTTAGCGAAGAGAAGTGTTGAAATACTGTATATGTTGTTACCTGGGTTTGTTTTACTTATTGGAGCATTTATAAAATTTCAACGAGAGGAGGCAAATGAAGCATGATTAAAAAACTAATTTCAATTCTTTTACTATTAGTAGTTGTATTTTATCAAAGTGTGTTTGCTTCAAGTAGTGACGAGTTGATTATGATGCCAAGTGAATCAGCAATGAAAGGAGACATCATTTCATATAATTTATTAGTTGATAATGCGGATATAGCAGAGCATACATTTGTTTTAAGAGAAAGCAGTAGCCAACAATCATATATTCCAACGCTTTTAATTGATGGTGTAATGATGAACCAATTAAAAATTGGAGCTAAGTCTAAGCAATTAGCAACAATACAATTGAAAGTACCATCTGAAGTGCAAGTGGGAAATACAATAATTCCAATTAGTTTTGTTGATGAAATGGGTAAATATTATAGCTATTTCATTAATATTCAAATTAATAATGACTATGCACTTGAGATTACAAATCAATTGAATAATTTATCTGTTATAACAGGAAATAGCTTGTCAATCCAGGTTGATGTTAGTAACACAGGAGCCATAGCGCAAGATATGATTGGCCTTGAATACAATCTACCTAGTAAGTGGGTGCTAGAAACTGTAGAACCAAAAACATTGACATTGGAACCAGGAGAATCAGGCAGTTTTAATGTCAAAATCAAGGTACCTTCGTCTCAAACCGCAGGTACAAGTAATATTGATATAAAAAGCTCAAGTCAATATGTAACAAGTCAATTATTAACTATTCCAGTTACAGTAAGTAGCAATAACTCATTTGGACTAATTGCGTTAGTTTTGATAATAGCAACTGGATTTGGTACTATTACCTACTTTAGAAAACATGGACGTAGGTAGAAAGGAGAATATTATGAAAGTACTGATCCAAAAAGAAATTAGAGATATATTAAAGAATAAATTGTTCTTAATTACAACATTACTTCTTTTTATTCTATCGATAGTAGCAGTTGTGCTAGGAGCAATACAAATAAGAGCAACAATGATGGAATATAATACATCGATTGTGTATTTAACAACATTGGGTAAAACAGCACTACCAGATTTACCCAATATTAATCCGCTGGCTATATCTAAAGGTTATGTTAATTATTTAGGTATGATTGGTGCATTGTTAGCTATTATACTAGGTAATTACACAATTGTGAAAGAGAGAGAGCAAGGAACGCTTAGACTTATACTTTCACGAGGTGTATTTAGAGATAAATTATTAGGAAGTAAGATAATTGGTAACGTTATTGTTATGAGTGGTATTTCATTTTTATTATCAGTTATTACAGTATCTACTATATATTTAATTGGTCAAGCAAGTCTCAATTCAGATAATTTGACGAGACTGAGTTTATTCTTTATTATGTCATTACTGTATATGTTTTTCTTCTATATTTTATCCTTGGCATTAACATTGATCACGAATAAAGGAAATAAAGCATTGCTTTTAGCAGTTATCATATGGATTGTTCTAGCATTTATACTACCTCAGATTGGGGATACTATGGATTTGGATAATCAGTTACCAGGAGGATTCTTTGCGAGCATGGGCGTCACTAAAACACAAGCAGATCAAGTACTCTCACAGTTTAACACCTATGAGTTTATAAGAAATGGAATTGAAGAATTATCACCACAGAAGCACTTTGAACGCATGAGTTATGCATTGCTTAATATTAAACCAGGGTTTGATGATCAAGTTGCATTTCAAGTGATTGGAACTAAATGGATTGACTTAGTTGGTGTATTAACACCATCCATTATTTTACTTTTCGTGTCATATGGCGTATTTTTAAGAAAAGAAGATATATATTAAAGGGAGAAGAGAAAATGAAAAAATTAGGAATGAGTTTTATAGTAGTGTTGATGATAGCTACAATATTTGTAGGATGTTCATCAACAACAAAAACAGCTACAAATGTAGCAACAACAGATGTGACAAATACTGATATAAAAGCAACAGAAATAATAGCAACAGCAGCAACATCAGATGACATAGATGGTGATACGTTGCCAAATAGTGTTGAAAAAACATATGGAACAAATCCATATTCCGCAGATACAGATGGTGATACTATTACAGATGATAAGGATGATCAACCTAATTATGCAGATATGCCTTTTGCAAAAGATGGAAGTGCATTGAATGTTGAAATTAAAAATGTCAGAGTAGAAGATAATTCAACAGAAGACCACTTAGAGATTGCATTTAAGAATACTGGAGATAAAACATTAGATGGTTTAGATATTTATTATACTATCGAAGATAAAATCGCAGGTGTTACTGAAGCCTATTATCAAGAGTTAACAGGAGTACAATTAGCAGCAGGTGAAGAAACCATCATTCATTTCGATAATTTAGTTGAAGCAAATCATTTTCCAGTAAATATGAATGGCTTATATGGAACTTCAGAGAACGGCCCAACATTCTCAATTACACTCCACAATAAGCAAAATGAATATATTGACGTTACTGTTACTAAAGATATTGGTGCTGCTGAGGTAGCAGATTAAGATTAGATAGTATAATGGATTCAACTATGTAAGTGAAAAGGACCTGCAATCGCGTAATAATGCTATTGCAGGTTCTTTTTTAGATGATTACATATATGTTGATAGTAGGCAATTGTTGGAGATGATACTGGCATAATAAATGTAATAGTAGCTATCTATGAAGAGTATGCAAATTGTTCTAGGAAGAAAATGTTAATGTAACGATAAAAGTATGATATTTATAGATTAAAATATTGATATATGAAGGACGCATATTATCGAACGAGATATCAAGAGTTAATTGATGAAATTAATTTGCATTGTTCATTAATAGTAGGAGAAGAAAAGCTATTATTTAATTATCGACTTGCAGTGCAACTTAAGCTACTGAATCACGGACCTTTGAAAATCACGCTAAAAGTGTTTTATAAAATTATATAAACATGAACTTCCATGGGATTTTTTGCTTTATACTTTTCTCTGCTAGCAAACTGATAAAATTCTCAGTTTATACTTAGTGATTTCTCAGTTATATAATATAAATTTAAATTATATTCTATAAAATAAGGGAGGAAATAAGGTGATTAGAACATCTAAAGTGACAAAAATATATAAGAATGGATTTAAGGCTGTTGATAGTTTGAGTCTTAATATTGAGGAAGGTGATATTTACGGCTTTTTAGGTCCTAATGGCGCTGGGAAGACCACGACAATAAGGATGCTTACTGGCCTTATTAAGCCAACAGAGGGTGATGTTTTAATCAACGGACTTAAAATCAATGATCATAACTCAAGTATAAAAAAAGTGATTGGTGTTTTGCCAGAATCTCACGGATATTATAATTGGATGACGGCGTATGAATATCTTCAGTTTTTTTACAACCTATTTGAAATGGAAAAGATAAATATGGATCAACACATATCGTACTTATTGCATAAAGTAGGTTTAACTGAAAGGAGTCATACTTTGATTGGTCAATTTTCAAGGGGGATGAAACAAAGACTTGGACTTGCCAAAACCTTAGTTAATAATCCTAAAGTTATTTTTTTGGACGAGCCAACATTAGGATTGGACCCTACTGGACAAAGGGATATTCATGAACTAATTAAAGAGTTGAATAGAAGTATGAATATAACTGTATTTATAACTTCACACCTCTTAAAGGATATCGAAGTTCTGTGTAATAAGGTGGCAATTGTAAAAAATGGAAAACTTCTTGTAGAGGACACAATTGAGAATCTACAAGAGTTGTTTTCAGAGGGCGAAGTGGTTCACCTTAAAACATCAAATGATAAAATAGCTATCAGGTTTATTGAATTGAACTCTTCCGTAAGTAATGTAGAAAGCTCAGATAATGGTATCAGAATTGTTCTAAAGAAAGGTGTGGAAAGTGATGTAATAAAGCAAAAGATTATTGAATCACTTTTTTTAAATAAATTGGAGATTTTAGAAATTACGAAACATAAAATAACCATTGAAGATGTGTTCTTGAAACTTGTTGGTGATAATAGAGATAAGGTGGTGTCATAATGAACTTTACAATCATAAAAAAAGAGATTAAGGAAAATTTTCTAGCTATGAAAGGAGTTTTATGGCTTTTTGCTGTCTCTATCTTATTCAGTGGGATGACTTATAGCTTTTTATCAGTCAAAGAACTTAGTTTATTGGCTCAAAGTGAAGTGATGGTTACTATGGGGAAAATGATATTGGGAGTTGCCTTGCTCATTTCAATCATTTTAGCATCTGTAGCATTTTCTAACGAAAAAGAGCAGAGCACCATTGAAAGTCTTATGCTTACACCGATATCAGGTATTCAATTAGCCATTGGCAAATTGACTGGGGTCATTTTCATGTGGTTAACCATTTTTGTTGTGGCTGTCCCTTATATTATTACACTGGGGAGGGGCACTGGCTTGGTTTTCAGCATGAATCTGTTTATATTATTTGCTGGGACAGCCATTGTTTTTATTTATGCCACAATCGCCATAAGTTTGTCAATTGTAATGGGATCATCAAAGAACGCAATGATTACATCAATTGTATTTTTTCTATTGACAGCTATCCCAGCATTTTTGTCGACGACAATGAAAAAAGTTGGGTTTGGAATGATCTTAGAGAAAGTAAGTCCTCTATCCAATGTCACAAATCTGATGAAGGGTATTATCATCAATCATCAAGAATTATTGGCTCTCCTTCAATACATTGTTCCACTCATAGTTTATATGCTCATAGGATATGCAATCATGAATATCGCTGTAAAAAGATTCGATTTTGAAGGAGGCGAATAAGTATGAAGAAGCTATATATTTTTTCAATTGCAGTGCTTATGCTCATGAATATGCCAACGTTGGTTTTTGCCAGTGAACTTTCCTCGAATATAGTCGTTGAAATTTTATCTCCTATTGCTATAAGTGACTACCCAGGAAAAGAAGACGTGATAAAGGCTAGCATCAGAAACAATGGGCCCAAAGATTTAAATGAAGTACTTGTATATATTACGATGGTTGATGTCAAAAAAAATATGACTGTAAATTTAGAAGATTACAATGCAGATAAACCTGTCTATATCGAGACACTAAAATCCGGTGAAATACAGCTAATTGAACTGCCTGTGAGATTTGTATATACTAGTAAATATGACTTGTATGTAACTGCTGTAGCAAAAGAAAATAGAAACGTAACTTCAAGTAAATCAATATCGATTGAAATACTGGGAAATACAAAAATAAATAAAACTTTGGCTATGTCTGTTGCCTTTTTAGAACCGGTTATTCTGCTTGCTTTTGTGGGTATATTATATGGTGTAAGACGTAAAAAATATAGAGTGAGGCAGACTAATTGATATAAGTAACTCGCATATGAAAGGGTGAGATGGTATGAATTCAAAAGATATACTAATTGTCGAAGATGACCGTTCAATTATAAGAATTTTGGAATTGGAATTAACATATGAAGGCTACACATTTGATTTAGCAACTGATGGTAAACAAGGGTTATCCTTTTTTGAAAATAACACTTATCAAGTGGTTTTACTCGACTTGATGCTGCCTATAATAAATGGCTTGGAATTATGCCGAAAAATCAGACGATTATCGAATGTTCATATAATCATTTTAACGGCCAAGCGTGATGTCACTGATCGTGTAATAGGTTTAGACGTAGGGGCAGACGATTATATTACAAAACCCTTTGAAATGGAAGAATTGCTTGCAAGGATACGTTCTGCAATAAGAAGAGTTAAAATGGACAGTGCTGACTTTGTAAAAATTGAAATAAATGATCTGAACATCAACATTTTAACGAGAGAAGTCATGAAGAATGGTGAGATCATCGAGCTTACAAAGAAGGAATATGAGTTGCTCGAATATCTTGCGAACAATAAGGAAATTGTTTTAACGAGAGATCAGATTATGAATAAAGTCTGGGGTTATGATTTTGTGGGTGATACCAATATTTTAGATGTGTATATAAAATACTTGAGAAATAAGATTGATTATCCATATAACACTAAATTGATTAAAACTGTTCGTGGAGTGGGGTATACGATAAAAGGGGAATAAATTATGAAAATTGGACCTATAAATACACAAAAAATTACATTTAGATTAACCCTTAAGTATACGATTTTCATCTTTATTACACTTTTAATAATGAGTACGACAACTTTATTTTCTGTTAGGTATTATATATATTCGCAATCCGAATCAGAAGTTGAGAATATTAGCGGTACACTTGAACGCAAATTAAGTATTAAAGAAAAACTCACGAATTCAGACTTAAACGATATTTCTCAAATGAATGAGAATATTGATATCAACATTAGCAAGAATGGAGTGCAGATATTTAGCACACTGGAGAATTATGACTTCAAAATATCAACTGTGATATTCAATTTGCCACAAAGATTTGAAGCTGATGAAATGAATTTCGTCTACTTGAACAAATTATTTATAAATGATAAAAACGATACTTTTATTGTTCAAGTGCTCAAGAATATGGATAACGAAAGGGAATTTATCAAGGTACTATTTTGGATTTTATTGTTAATGAATGCATTAGTTTTTCTTGTCTCAATTGTACTAGGTTTTTTCATGAGTAAAAGAGCACTTTATCCTATTGAAAATATTGTAAACCAGGCCAAAAACATCTCGATTAGTGATTTGAGTAAAAGAATTGACATGTCTGGGCCTGATGATGAGATTAAAAGACTTTCTGAAACATTTAATGACATGATTTATAGAATAGAAAAAGGATATGAAAAACAGAACCGATTTGCTCTAGATGCATCCCATGAACTTGCAACTCCGCTTTCGGTCATTAAAGGATACTTAGATATCATTAGTCGTTGGGGAAAAGACGATCCAGCTGTATTCAAAGAAGCAATCGAATCAGTGAACAAAGAAATAAAGAGTATGACAACCTTGCTAGATACGCTTCTGTTCATAGCTAGAAATGACAATGAAATTGCACGGATTGAGAAAGGTGAGTTTTGGTTAAATGAGCTGATTATAGAAGTCTGTAAAGAAAGTAGATTTATTCATAAAAAACATACGATTCAATTAGATGAGAACCAAAGTTTGCTTGTATTTGCAGATAGAAAGCTTATAAAACAAATGTTAAGAGCAGTAATCGATAATAGCATTAAATATTCAGAAGAAGGATCAACAATTCGAATCAATAGCAGAAATTCAAATGATAATTTTGAAATTAGTATATTGGATGAAGGAATTGGCATTGCAGAAGAAGATGTGGATCATATTTTCGATCGATTTTACAGAGTAAATCAGGCCAGGACGAGAGATTTAGGTGGTTCAGGTTTAGGGCTTTCAATCGTTAAATGGATTGTTGATATGCATAAGGGGAGTGTTGAAGCTAAAAGTGAACTTTTAAAGGGAACAGAAGTAATA
>JBARWW010000245.1:0-4879 GCA_049647005.1 Acidaminobacteraceae bacterium
GTTCATAAGAACTGTGGATGGATATGCTGCTTTTCCTCCAGGAACATAAACGCCTATTCTTTTAATTGGTCGAATAAGTTGACCAAGTCTTATATCAAAGCCTTTCTTTATCTCCCACTCTTTTGGCATCTGATTTATATGAAATTCACGTATATTAGAGATAGATTCTTTTACGATATCTAAAAAGTCATTATCTATTTTCTTATAGGCTTGCTTGATTTCGTCACTCGAAACTAAGAAGCTCTCAAGATCAACCTTATCAAACTTACTTGTATATTCTCTAAGTTTTGAATCTCCAAATTCACGAACGTTTGCCAAAATGTCACGAGTTGTCTCTTCAATACCCTCATATGAAGCCCCGTAGCTTGGTATAAGCGTGTTTATATCGACAGGGCTTTTATCTTTCATATCTATGATTTTCATGACTATTCTCCTTTGCTTTGCAAGCTTTGAATTAGAAACTCAATTTCTTTATTTTTAGTTTTATATGTTACTTTATTTGCTATTACCCTAGTACTTATATCTGAGATTTCATCAAGAACAGTTAAATTATTTTCAACTAGGGTTCTACCAGTCTCTACGATATCAACTATAAAGTTACTAATACCAACTATTGGTCCAAGTTCAACTGAACCTTCAAGCTTTATAACTCGCCCGCTTTTACCAAGTGTTTTTAAGTACTTAAGGGCTTGATTTGGATATTTTGAGGCTATAGTAACAGATTCAAACTGATCAATGCTTGTGCCAGTAAATCCGGCAAGACACATCTTACATTTACCAATGCCAAGATCAAGTAGCTCATACACGTCGTATTTCTGTTCATCCAGTATGTCCTTTCCAACAATCCCAATGTCGGCAACAGAGTTTTCAACATATGTCGCAACATCAGGGCCTTTTACCATTGTAAGACTAACTGTTTTATCTTTATTGTATAGAACTAATGCTCTTTTATTTGGAGTCTCAAAGATTATGCCTGAAGATGCTAAAAGCTCTATTGTTTTATCACATACTCTACCTTTTGCTACTGCAATATTTATCATAAGTCACCTCTTAATTATATGGATTAAGTGTTATATACTATTATTTCTCTTTAATTAGTGAATAGAAGCTTGTAGAGAATTTTCTTTAATTTTTTTCATAAACAAATCAATATTTATCTTATAAGAAGAATTAAGTTTATTGCTAAATACTTTTATTGTGTTTCTTTCAAGATAAAGAATTTCATCAACTAAAGAAAAGAAGCTGCTATCCAATATAGATGAAGAAACGTTTTTTGCAAGATCTGTCTTGACTTCATAACCAAGTTTTCTAAGTTTTGAGCTAAGGCTAAATGCACTTTTTCTATCTTCTTCTTTATATAAAACTGCGTAGCTTTGATTTACATTATTATCATTTATCATATCAATCACCTCTATTAGATTTTTTATATTAAATGCGATACCACATGCAGGAATATTCGCCTTAAATGCCTTTGATAAATTATCATATCTTCCACCAGATAAAATTGTCTTTGAATTTGTCATTGAGTAAAACTTAAAAACGGTACTACTGTAGTATTTTTGTTCATTCGAGAAAGCAAGATCGATTTCAATATAGTCATACAAGTTGTAGTCGCTAAGTATAGAGACAATTTTTTCTAGGTTTTTCATAGCATTTTTCATTTCGTCATTAAGTGATAAATCAAATCCGCGCTTAAGTATTTCCTTTGGATTTCCAAATAGTTTTGGAAGCTCCACGATTACATCTCTTACTTCTTTTGGAATAGCTAAGTCATCGCATTTTTTAGCAAGTTCAGGTATATTCTTCCTATCTATAATGCTTACTATTTCGCAGTAGTCATCATTTGTTATATTTAGTGAATCAAGTAGACCATGTAGATAATTTATATCAGCTATGTCTATCTTGAACTCTGTTACATCGATATTTTTTAAAATCTGAGCTCCAAGTTGTATAATCTCACAGTCACTCTCGGGTGAGCTATTACCGTAGTATTCTATGCCACCCTGTAAGGATTCCATAGAATTTGAAGTGGTATTTGATGTCCATTTGAAGATGCTAGTTGTGTAGAAGTATTTGCTGTAGCCAACCTTTGTATAATCTCTCTGACATATATATTTTGTGACTGAAAGTGTAGGGTCATCCTTTAGGGCCATAAGCTCACCACTTGAATTTACAAACTTTATAAGTTGTTTAGTATCCTTGTTGTACTTTCTACTTATCTCATCAAAATATTCCAGTGTTGATGGGAAAAACTCTTCATATCCGTATGATAGTGATGTGTTTCTTATAGAATGAAGTATTTTAGATACGCTTTTAAATTTTGTTGGTTCGATATTTAAAGTTAAATTTTTCATATAAATCTCCTTTGTTGGTTCTATATTTATATATCCAAAAGTTTAATAGTTATAAGAATGAAGCTTTCTTTCTCCACTTCGTTTCGCACAACATGCTGACGAAATTTCATTTCGACAGCACCAGCTTTGCCTAACCGTAAATATTTCACCTAGGAGCATGGTGAAAATATTGACTCTACGAAGCTTTCTTGTGTGCATATAAAAAGCCACACGGATTTACATCCGCATGGCTTTTATAAAATACCATATGGTGCAAACACTACATGACTTGTAGAGCTTGCACATATGATGATAAAATCATAGAACAAACTCAGGCGTATGATGATGGTGAAGTTTTGTAGTTTTAATTTTCAAATTTTCTATATAATTTTTAAACATTTCCTTCACTCCTTTTCTAGTTTTTATCATCATAATTTCGAGGGAATTAGAACTTCTCAAATAATTTTTATTTGTTTAATTAATTTTTATAATGATAACACGATACTTTAACACTGTAAAGTGTTGTGGTGAAAGTTTTTTCGAATTTCACGATAAAGTTATTTTATTATGTTAATATCAAATGTAGTATTTCTATGTAAAAGTGATAGGGCAACACTTACACAAATACATTGGATGAAATAAGAAAATGTAATAGAATAAAGATAGAAAACTGAAAGTATATACATATAATGGATAATACAAGTACGGAAGGATATTTTATTTAAAATGACTTAATCTAGCTACTAGGAATTTAACTTGTAGAAATAGACTTATGTAAAAGGACGGAAAGCAATGCTTAAAAAATTAAGAAACACATCACTTCAAATAAAGATAATGATACTCTTTATGTCTATGACAATATTTATACTCGCTGTTGTAGGTGTTACCTATTACACAAATACAGTTAGAACACTTAATATATCAAAAGAAGATCAGATGACAACCATAGCGGTTGAAACAGCCAATAAAATAGATCGATTTCTATTTGAACGTTCTGCTGATATAAAAGTTCTGTCTGAATCAAACATGTTAATAGATCCAGAGATAAAAGAAAATATAAGACTCGACTTTTTAAATAATGTTATGAGAGCTTATCAGACTTATGACAGTATATTTGTACTAAATCTTGAAGGTGATATCATACTTTCTACAGGAGAGTTAACTGATATAAATAGTATAAAAAAAGAGTTTATGTCAGAAGAGGCATATATATCAGATATATTTAGAGAAGAAAATGATGATGATATCATGTTTTTCTCAAGGCCACTTTTAAATGAGGATGGAAAACGCATAGGATCTGTTGTTGAGGCTATGAATCTTGAGTCTATAAATGACATAGTTGATAATGTTGAATTTGGAAAATCAGGATTTGTTAAACTAAGAGTCTGGGATTCAAGTAGTGAAAAGCTTGCTAATAGTAGTCTTATTGAATTTATAGAGGATGATAAAATTTATCTAAGAGTAGCATCACCAGTTCAAGTTTTTGAAACACACATTAGTAAATGGAGTGTTGAGGTATATCAAGAAAAAGAAGAGGCCTATATAGTCGTTGATGAGTTTATCAAATATCTAGTGCTTATGATGTTTGTGATTTTGATACTCTTTACATTTTTATCTATAGTTATATCTAGGATTATAAGTGAGCCTATAAGAAATCTAATGGGTAAGATGAATCAATTTATGAAAGATAATAAAAAGTACAATATGAATGTACAGACAAGAGATGAGGTTAAAAATCTTGCTCTATCTTTTGATGTACTATTTGAACAGCTTAATTTTATGATGCAGATGGTGCTTGAAAAAACAGGAGAAGCTGCGCATATTGATGAAATTAATGAGAATATTAAAGGCATATTTGAAAGTATTCCAAATGGTATTTTAACAATAGATGCAAAAGGTAGCATTAAATCTATCAATAGATACGCAGTTAAAATACTTGGACTTGAGTATGACGATAAGACAAGTTTATCAATATATAATAATCAATCTCCAAAACTAGATGACTTCTTTAAAGATCTGTGTATTAGTTTTGATAAGGAAGTAAAATTTGTAGATAAAGTTTGTTATATAAAAGAAAATGAGACAAAAGCTATACCAATTATGTTTAATACCCTAAGGCAAACTGATCCATTTGGAGTTCTTATAGGTATGACTGTAATAGTTAATGACATGGAAGAAAAGAAAAAGTTTCAAGAGCGAATTTCAAAGGCTAAAAGACTATCAGAACTTGGCGAAATGTCTGCAGGTGTTGCGCATGAGATAAGAAATCCACTAGCATCTATAAAGGGCTACGCACAGATTATACGTATGAATCTAAGTGATGATGATCAAAACTATAACGATCTAAGCATTATACTAAATGAGGTTGATAGACTAGATAGAATTATTTAGCAAGTTATGGATTTTGCTAGGCCAAAACAGCCTAGTAAAAGTAAAATTTCAGTAGGTGAATTAATTACTGAGACTATCAAACTACTTGGAAGTGAATTTAGGAAAAATAAAGTTAGTATAAGATTTATACGATGCAGAAATGATGTGATTATGAT
>JBARWW010000246.1:0-7857 GCA_049647005.1 Acidaminobacteraceae bacterium
GGATGTTGGTAAGGCATGGTTTGCGATTTGAGGAATGGATTTAGATAGAAAATTTGATAATGATTTTGAACTTTATCATAACGACTCTGATGATATGTCAAATCAAACTATTGAGATATTTATATCTATAAATTAATTTTGAGGGAGAGGTTAATATGACTATCATTAATGTAAATTCAGACAATATTGATCATGAACATATTTGTTGTGCAATTTCTGAGAAAAAAGGTGAGAACTGCGCGGGAAGTAAAAAGGATTGGATGAAAGAGCGATTTAGTGACGGATTAGTTTTTAAGAAACTTGATGAAAGAGGAAAAGTTTTTATAGAATATATCCCGAGTGAAAATGCTTTTGCGCCTATTGTGGCATCAAACTATATGTATATAAACTGCTTCTGGGTATCGGGAAAATTTAAGGGGCAAGGTTACGCAAATGTTCTACTTGAAGAATGTATAAAAGATGCAAAAGAAAAAGGTAAATATGGTCTAACTATACTTTCTTCTAAGAAGAAAATTCCATTTTTATCTGATCCAAAGTTTTTAAAGTATAAAGGCTTCAAAGTTTGTGATAGCACATCACCATACTATGAACTACTATATCTTCCATTTACAGATGATAAGTCTAATCCTATACCAAGATTTAATGAAAGTGTACATGCAAAAGACGTGGATAAAGAAGGTATAGTCCTTTACTATACAAATCAATGTCCGCATACTGAGAAATACGCAAATCTTATAAAAGATATAGCTGATGGTCATAAAGTGAAATTTAAATTAAATAAGATAAGAACTACTAAAGAAGCACAGCTTGCACCAGCTCCATTTACGACTTATAGTATGTTTATAAATGGTGTGTTTGAAACAAATGAGATTCTGTCAGAGAAGAAGTTTTTAAAGATAATTACTGAAAAAGAACTTATATAAATATAAAGAAAAATTGATATAATAGCATCAATTAGAAGTTAAAGTTGATATGAAAAAGTATTCTAGGGTGAGGTGAAATATGAAAATAGAAATTAACGATAAAGCGAAAATTTTTCTTGAAAAGAAGAAATCAAAAATATTAGTAGTTTCTTTAGTTCGTTCAAGTGGCGGATGATGTGGACCTCTAATGATTCCTAGTGTAGGATATCATGTTCCGGAGTTTCCAGAACGCTACAATATTTACGAAGTTAAGGACATTACAGTTTACGTTAAGAAAAATGTAAATACAGATAATGATAAGCTCGAGTTTTTTACAAATTCATTTTTATTTCTAACAACACTTGAGGTTAGAGGTGTAAAAGTATAGCAAAGTTTAAGTTGAAATTTAATATAATTAATAAATTGAGAGAGTCGAAATATTTCTGCTCTCTTTTTGTCATTTAAGGGTATATATAATTATAGATTTTCTATAAAGGAGTTGATTTATATGAAAGAATTTCCCGAAAAATTTATATTTGGAACAGCTACTGCTGCTACTCAGATAGAGGGTGGCGATAAAAATTCGAACTGGTATATATGGTCAAAAAAAGGGATGATAAAAGATAATGAGTCATCTATTATAGCAGCTGATCATTACAATAGAGTGAAAGAAGATATAGCTATAATGAAAACTTTAAATCAAGAGTCTTATCGCATGAGTGTTGAGTGGAGTAGGATAGTTCCAAGAGAAGGTATAATCTCAAGAGTAGGCATAGAGCATTATATTGCAGAGTTAGAACTACTAAGAGAAGAAAATATAGTACCATTAATTACTTTGCACCATTTTTCTATTCCACAATGGGTGGAAGAGAAAGGTGGATGGCTATCAAATGATGTAGTGTATCATTTTCTAGATTTTGTACGCAGAGTTGTAAGTGAATTTGGAGATTTATGTTCTGAGTATTGTACTATAAATGAACCGAATGTTTACTGTTTAGAATCATATATGGATGGTAAATATCCACCAGGACATAGAGGCAATATGCTTGGATACATTAAGGCTTCAAGAAATCTTATAAAAGCACATTTAAAGTCTTATAAAATGATCCATAAAATTAGAAGAGAAAAAAACTTTTTTGGTGAAACTAGAGTTGGATTTGCACATCATCTAGCTGTTTTTGAGCCGATTTCTGCAAATCCATTAACTATTTATAGTAGACATGCGATTGATTATATTTTTCACACTATATTTTCAGTTGGCTTTATTGAAGGTCGCTTAATTTTTCCTCTTGGAAATGAATTTCCAGAAGGTGCAGGTATATTTTGTGACTTTCTAGGAGTTAATTACTACTCTAGACATATTATAAGAAGCTCGTGGAATCCTATAACACTATTTGGAGATGTACATCTTAAAAGAGCTCATCCTAAAGAGAAGTACAGTGACCTTGGATGGCAGATATATCCCGAGGGGCTTGGTGAAGTTCTAAGAAGTATCTATAAAGAGTATCCTATACCAATTTATATAACGGAAAATGGTATTGCTGATGCAAGTGATAGTCAAAGGGGTGAGTTTATAGAAAAGCACCTTGAAGTTGTTCATGACCTTATTGATGAAGGGATAGATGTAGAGCGCTACTATCATTGGTCACTACTTGATAATTTAGAGTGGCATGAGGGCTACCATCCTCGCTTTGGACTTGTTCATATAAACTATAAAACACTCAAGAGAACTATAAGAAAAAGTGGATATTACTACGCTAAGATAATAGAGAAAAGAAAAATAGTACCATGGAAAACGTTTAATAAAGATAAAATAAAAGATAAAATTAAACATATAGGCAAATAGTAAAAGTGGAAGCTAGACCAAGATAGCTATAACTAATAAAAGCAGCATGCATTCGAAAATTCGGATTGCATGCTGCTTTTATGATTATAAACTATGTTGTTTTCCTACTAATATAATTTAAAAGAAAAATTCCATTCTAATCATATCTCTACATTGCATGTTATCTTCATATATTTCTTCATCATAGTTTTCTATAAAATAGTCATGCCACACTTCAAGAATTCTAAATCCATGTCTTTTGTAAAAAGCAACATTCTTAGCGCTCGAATCACATGTTCCAAGCATTATTTTAAGATTCCCCTCAGATTTAATATTCTCTATGGTGTATCTTAGAAGTTTACTGCCATAGCCTTTGTTAATATATGACTTAAGTATACCTATATTCATAATCTCAACAACTTTATTATACACGTTTTTATAATGGATAACTCCGATACATTTACCACCCTCATACATTGCAATTAAAGTTCCTTCGTCTATGTACTTATTTATACATTTGAGATCAGGATCTCCAATCATAAGTAGGTTCATAAAAGAACGTCTGTCGGTATTTATGCGCTTAAATTCCAATCATCTCACTCCTTATCACTACTGTAAACTTGACTTTATTATTATATTAATACCACCATAGTGCCTTTTTCTAACTAAAACATATTGTAATTTTGTATTAAAAGGTGTACAATTATGTTAATTGATAATTGTTATCAAGTGTTAAGAGGAGGTATAATATGACTAGTAAAGAAATTCGAAATAAAGTTAAAGTATATGCAGTGGCAGATAATAAAAAAGCATGGATTCAATTGCTAAACACTGTTATACCATATATTGTAATACTAATTATTATGGGTATTGGTATTTATTTTAAAATACCTTATATATTAATATTATTACTTGCACTAGCTGCAGGTGCATTCATGGTGAGGTCATTTATTTTATTTCATGATTGTACACATCTTTCGTTTTTTAAAACTAAAAGAGCTAACCATATTATGGGTCATCTACTAAGTATAGTTGCATTTACACCATATACAGTGTGGCAAACAGAACATAACAGGCATCATGGCTCAGTTGGTAATTTGGATGAACGTGGAATTGGAGATGTTTGGACTATGACGGTTGAGGAGTATTTAGCATCCTCAAAAGCAAAGAGATTTTTATATAGGTTATATAGGCATCCAGCATTTTTATTTATTGTTGCACCATTTTTTTTGTTTGCAGTAATTAATAGACTTCCATCAAAACGATCAGGCGAAAGTGTTAAAATTAAAAAAATGCATTATAAGAGTCTTTTTATAACAAATTCTGGTATAATTTTTGTTGCGGTAATTACAGAACTCACAATTGGAATTAAATATTATCTATTAATTCAAATTCCAGTATTATTTTTTGCAAGCATAATGGGTGTTTGGTTATTCTTTGTCCAGCACCAGTTTGATGAAGTTTACTGGGAAAGACATGAAGAGTGGGATTTTGTTAAAGCTGCGATAGATGGAAGTTCATTTTATAAACTGCCTATAGTGCTTGATTGGTTATCTGGCCATATAGGATTCCATCATATACATCATCTGAACCCCAAAATTCCCAACTACAATCTTAGAGCTTGTTATAGAGCAATGAACAGATTTGAAGGCGGAAAGACTATAAGGCTATTTGAGAGTTTTAAGATGGGGATGCTTAACTTATATGACGAAAAAAGCCGTAAGTTAATTAAGATAAGAGACTTAAGAAAAAAAGCAATCTATTAATTTTACTTATATAGATAGAAAATAGTAGCTTTTAAAAATTATATACGCAAAAAATATAAGCACTAAGACCTTAATATTGATAGTATTATCAAATATGGTTTTAGTGCTTAATTTATTATAACTATATTTTTTTATAATGAAATTAATGAAATTAATGATTAATGATTAATGATTAATCATTAATCGTAGTATATTGATTTTTAAGTACCGCAGTATGTTTTATATCCCTCATCATTAGCTTCTGGAGGAAGTGTATATCCTATATTCGTAGCTGGGTAATCAAAGGGCTTTGATAGAGCGTTTATAAGATTGTTAATAGGCTCATAATCTCTATTTTCAGTTGCTGACTTAAGTGCGTATTCAACTTGGTGGTTTCTTGGTATAATTCTAGGATTATTCTTTTTCATCAACTCTGCACACTCAGCTAAACTCTCGCTTTGAGTTGAAAGTCTAAGCTTCCATCTCTGTAACCACAAATCAAAAGCTTTTATTGGGCTTGTAAACTTATCATCTTGAATATTTAGAGACAGGTTAGCAAAGGTATTGGTAAAGTCGAGTTTATTGTCTTTCATAATTGTTAATAGCTCCGCGATAAGAGTATCATCGTCTTTATTATCATGAAATATTCCAAGTTTTGATCTCATTAGATTCATGTAATAATAGGTAAAAATTTCGGGGAATGAATTAACAATATTCTCAGCTAATTTAACAGCTATTTCTCTATCTTCGTGTATAAGATCAAGAAGCGTTTCTGCAAATCTAGCAATATTCCAATTAGCAATTCCCGGTTGATTCTCATACGCGTATCTACCTTTTCTATCAATTGAACTAAATACAGTTTTAGGGTCATATACATTCATAAATGCACATGGTCCATAGTCTATGGTTTCACAAGCTATAGACATATTATCTGTATTCATAACACCGTGTATAAAAGCGATTGATTGCCACTGAGCTAAAAGTTTAGCTTGTTTTTTGGTAACTGTTTTTAATAGTTCAAGATATGGATTTTCACTACTACTACATTCAGGATATAAGCGGTCAATTGTATAGTCAGCAAGTTCTTTAAGAACAAGTGGGTCATTTGCTATAGCATACTGAAATGTTCCAACTCTTATATGCGCTCTAGATATTCTGGTTAGCATAGCGCCATCGTATCGCCTCTCACGTAAAACAGCTTCGCCAGTATCAACTACGGCAAGACTCCTTGTTGTAGGTATGCTAAGAGCGTTCATAGCTTCACTCATGATATATTCTCGAAGCATGGAAGAAAGAGTTGCAAGTCCATCTCCACCTCTAGAGTATTTAGTTCTACCAGAACCCTTTAGCTGTACATCATACTTTATAAGTGTAGGTGCTATATGCTCAAATAAAAGTAGAGCTCTACCATCACCAAGCATTGTAAAGTGTCCATACTGATGTCCAGCGTAAGCTTGTGCAATTGGGACTGAACCATCAACTTTAAGAGAACCTGATAGTACCCTAGCACCAGTATCGGTGTTAAGAGAGTCTGCGTTAAGACCAAGTTTGTGAGCTAAATCATCATTAAAAAGCACAAGTTTTGGATTTTTTGCACCTTGTGCATCCTGTTTATCATATAAAATATCATTTAGTTTTGAGTAACTATTGTCTATATTCCATCCTATAGCTTTTATATTAATTTTCATAAGAACCTCTTTTCTTATAACTTTATATTTTGTGTTAAGATATTATCTACTATTAAATAAATAGTATATATAAGCGATTGATAACCATTATCAATTAATTATATTATAATACAAAATTTGTTAATAGGGAAGGGTATTCTAAATAAAGATTGCTGATTCAAAAACTAATTTTAACTACATTTGATTTTTTAAGAGTAAGTTCCCTTTAGAAACTTGACGATAGTTAGTTCAACTCTAAAACGGAACTTACTTTTGTATTTAAAGAATGTAAATTATTTATAAGTTATTTCACATCAAATAAAATCATAATATCGTAATTTGCACTATCTTTAGCGTTTATATTTAATGAGTAGAAGATAAATTTCATTCTATACATTGTATTTTCTACCTCAAAGCTCATATCTTCTACACTTCTGAGGTCCTTATTAGCGTCTCCTTTTTCATAACTAAGCGTTGCCTTATCTAGAATTTTTGATCCAATCAAAACATTTCCATTAAGATCAGTAATCGAAATTGTTAAATCTTGCTTACCAACGTTTTCCGTACTTATCAAGTACTCACTAGCATTTAACACAAATGATTTTTTATCTAAAGAAGAATTATAATTCGGGAAAAAATTACGAAGCATAATATCATAATCTTCAAGTACTATAAATTCATCTTGTCCTAGACTAACGTATTTGTGCTGATTATCAGGATTAAGATACGAGTTTTTATAATATGCTTCAAATCCAATTACTTTTTCCATATCACTATAGTACTCAAAATCCTCTGGTAAAAATTCTACCCTATCAGTGTAATCTCGATTTTCTAAATACTGAAGAATACTTGTGATTTCATGTTTACTATCATCATTAACATCAGATTTAGGTGTTAAAACTCCATTTGACAAAATACCCGACTCACTCAAATAGTATTCTAATCTAATTGTCTGACTAACTCTCGATACAGTAAAAGTATCAACAGGTGGAAGAACAGATATTATTGCAAATGCTGCAGCAAGTAAAACAATCACGCTGTTATTTTTAGATTTAGCGCTTAGCATTATAGCAGTAATCATTGAATACAGGGCAAAAATCATTACATAATATCTTGATTCAGTTATACCATAAGCATTAACTCTAATTCCAATAGATATAAACTGCATAATAACAATAAGTATTAAAATTTTCGGAAAATACATTTTATATAATTTAGTAAACTTATTTTCTATTAAAGCAGTCAATAGGTATACAAAAATACCAACTGCTGAATATAATAAAGTAATAGTTGCAAGCTCGCCAATAGGCCACTTAAATGTAAAGAGTATTTTTGCAAAATAAGATAGTAGCACAAATGTAAATGTTGCTATTAGCGGTACTGCTATATATGATATTAGTATCTCTAAAAATCTACTGATTTCTGCTGATTTACTTCTATACTTTATTTCGATCTCTTCTTTTGAATTAAACTCTGGTAAAAGCGATAAATAATATATTGGAGCAAATAAAATCCAAATAATCACAGCTATATAAGCATAAAATTTTGAATCAATATCAAATAATAATGTATCGCTTGCACCTAATATTGCAAATGCTCCAATGATAAGAACTAAAGAATATAAGATTGAAATAAATATTGATTTGAAGTGTGATATTAATACCTCGTCAAAGTTTACATCATTTTTATGAGAGGGTATATAAACAAAAGCGCATAAC
>JBARWW010000247.1:0-2926 GCA_049647005.1 Acidaminobacteraceae bacterium
GATATAAGCTGATCATGTATATCTGATAGCGAACTTGATGCTATTTTTATATTTTTTATTCCTAAAGAATTAATAGCTTCAACTACATTATTTAAAATATAATCTCCATCTCTAAAATGATGATGGAATGATATTGTATCTCCATTTTTCAATCCCGATTTTTCTATAGCTTCTTCTAGAGAATTAACAATTTTACTTTTACCACTATAATTTGACTTTATTTTATTTGAATGTTTTAATTTTTCTGGTATTTTTTTATATGGCCCTTCATAATTTATATCTGCTTTTGCCAACTCATTCACCCCATTTAAAAGTTAATTTCTTGATAACTCAATTACACGTTTAGCACGTTCAATTATTGGTTTATCAACCATTTTTCCATTAACCGTAATTACTCCAAGACCTATTTTTTCTGCCTCTTCTACTGCAATTAAAGTTCTCTGTGCATTATCAACTTCTTCTTCACTCGGTCTAAAAACATTGTTTACAAGTTCGATTTGTGATGGATGTATTACTGACTTTCCATCAAATCCAAGTTGTTTAATATGCTTAAGCTCTTCTATAAAACCATCTGTATTTTCTATATCTGAAAATACAGTATCAATTGCGTATATACCTGCAGCTCTTGCTGCTATAAGTATTTGTGATCTTGCACTTAATAATTCGATTCCACCTAAGCTTCTCGTAGTTTTCATATTGGTAACAAAGTCTTCTGCTCCTATTGCAATACCAATTAATCTCTTACTTGAAGTTGCAATTTCATATGCATTTACAATTCCAAGTGGCGACTCTATTGCAGCCATCATCTTTGTAGTTCCTATCTCTATGCCCATTATTCTTTCTATTTTTTCAATTTCTTTTTCTACATCTTCTATATCTTTCTTTGTTTCAGTTTTGGGAAGTCTAATTACGTCAACGCGAGCACTAACCATAGCTTCTATGTCTTTTAATCCAAACTCTGTGTCAAGTCCATTAATTCTTACTACAACTTCAATATCATCATAATCAAGTGATTTTAATGCGTTGTAAGCAAGTATTCTAGCCGAATCTTTTTCTGAAAAAGCAATAGAATCTTCAAGGTCTATCATTATCGAGTCTGCATTATAAATTTTTGCATCAATAAGCATGCCAGGATTATTTGCTGGTAAATATAGCATTGTTCGTCTAAGCTTCATCATTTGTCCTCCAGTCTAATAGTTCATCATTTCCAATTGATCTTACAACTGCTGTTTGTACTCTTGCTTTTATAGTGCAATCTAAAGCTCCTCTATCTTTTGCTGTTATAACCGCACTAGTTATGCCAAGTTCTTTTACTGAGGATATAATCAAATCTTTAATTTGATCTCCAAATTGCTCTATTACAACACTTGATAAATTAACCTTAATTTCTTCTAATATATTTGGAGCAATAGTAATTCTAATATCACTTGACTCTGTTGTACCCGAACTTACTGTATTCATAATCTTCATTTGCTAATGCCTCCCATTTCCACTATTTATGTTTTCAACTAGCTTATTTTTATCAATATTACTTATAAAGTCTACTGTGTTTGGATGTAATAACTTTTCATAATTCGTATTTTTACTATCTACTATATTTTGTCTTACTTCTGATGCACTCACGTATTTATCATCTATTTTTAATCGTTCAATTTCTATTAGTTCTATGCTATGTTTAAATAAAATACTTTTAAGTTGATTGTTGTAGCGTTTAGTATTCTCACAAAACGGCTCTGTTCCAACAAATCTTTTTTTTATATTAAATGCAGGTACTATATATCTGCAAAATATATCTATATCTATATCCGCATGATTTTCACTAACATTTGCATCCTTTAAAAAATAACTTGGGAAACTTGCTCTTGATATTATATAATCACCGCCTCTAAAGACCTGAACATTTTGTAAATCTTCTACTCCAAGCTTTACTATTTCTAATCGATCCTTAAATTTAAATGAACTCTTATCTTCTTCAACAACAAAAATATATAAAAAATCACATTTCTTGAGCGCCTCTTCAATTAAATACCTGTGTCCTAGAGTAAATGGATTACAGTTCATTATTACAGAGCCTATGACTGAACCTTCTCTAATTGTTAGAGATAAGTTTGCCTTAATTTCATCAATAAAATTTTCTATTCCATTTGGGGGATGTTCTAGTAGTGCAACCCTATTTACTTTAGTCACTAGGCTATAGCCGAGGTGTTCAAATGATGTTGATAAATTTTCCTTTGTAAATATAAATGTTTTTCTTATTTTAAGTTCGAGTAATTTTCTATTGATTTCGCTCATAAGTATATTTATTAAATTTGAGTTTTCATAACTTCCATCAACAGCTATACATAAAACTACATTTTCTTTAATAGATCCTGTTGCAATAAGTGTTTCTTTATCATAAATTCCAATTGTATATTCAATATTCTCTTCAACATCAAGGCCATACTTATCTAAAAGATTTTTCACATCTGTAAAATCATTCTCTATTTTATTTATATACAAATCTTTAATCCTGTAATTTAAATACACTTTGCCACCTCATAATATAAATTATATTTTTATAAAAACATTAAAATCAAACTATGGATAATAAACTTATAGTTAATATAAGCATTCTATTTTATAAAAGAACGCCTTATCAAAAACAAAAAAAAGGTCAACAACAAGTAAATTTACTTGTTATTGACCTTCATAAGACTATAATCTTATTCATTATCAAAAGTTTATATGATTTTTTCGAATTCAAATTCTAAATTTTATTAAAACTCTGGCACTTCGTCCAAAGTTATTAATTTAATAATATATTAGAGTATAATATATTTCAAGAACATTTTTTCAATATGTCTATTTATTAACATTTGCCCAAACTATTATGTCAAAGTTTTAACTTAAGGTATTATACAAAAAATAAATGTACTAACTACATTTC
>JBARWW010000248.1:0-4776 GCA_049647005.1 Acidaminobacteraceae bacterium
GTCTTTATATCTAATCTCTCAACTCTTTCATCTGAACTTAGTCCAATATCATGACTATACTTTGTAAGTCTAATATCTGCATTATCTTGACGAAGTATTAGTCTATATTCTGCCCTTGATGTCATCATTCTATAAGGTTCATTTGTGCCTTTAGTCACTAAATCATCTATTAAAACACCTATATAAGCCTGACTTCTATCAAGTATCATTGGATCAAGACCATCTATTTTTCTTGATGCATTAATTCCAGCAACAAGTCCTTGTGCCCCAGCTTCTTCATATCCACTAGATCCATTAAATTGACCGGCAGAAAATAATCCATCAACATCTTTACACTCAAGAGTTAGCTTAAGTTGTGTAGGGTCTACACAATCATATTCAATAGCGTAGGCAGGTCGCATTATTTCTACATCTTCCATACCAGGAATACTTTTCATAAATGCAAGTTGTACATCTTCTGGAAGACTTGTAGACATTCCCTGAACATACATCTCATTAGTTTCCACACCTTCTGGTTCAATAAATAATTGGTGTCTATTTTTATCAGAAAATCTCTTTATTTTATCTTCAATTGATGGGCAATACCTTGGACCAGTTCCTTCTATTTGACCACTGTACATAGCTGATCTATGCATATTTTTTAAGATAACTTCATGTGTATCAAGGTTGGTATAAGTTAACCAACATGGAAGCTCGTCAAACTCAATTGAATCGTTTAAGAATGAAAATGGAGCTGCATTTTTATCACCATATTGTATTTCCATATTTTCATAGTTAAGAGTTCTACAGTTAACCCTAGCTGGCGTTCCTGTTTTAAACCTTCTCATCAAAAGTCCATTTTTTTTAAGATTATCCGCTAATTTAACTGATGGTGCAAGTCCATTAGGACCACTCTCAAATACATTTGAGCCTATAAATATTTTACCACCAAGATATGTTCCAGTCGCAAGTATTGCAACTTTTGTATCGTAGTAAGCTCCAGTTGATGTAAGAACACCTTTGACTTTTCCATCCTCAACATCTACCTCTATTACTTCACCTTGTTTAAGTATTAGATTTTCTTGATTTTCAAGAACCTTTTTCATCTCTATATGATATCTAGTTTTATCTGCCTGAACTCTCAGAGAATGTACCGCTGGCCCTTTAGCCATATTTAACATTTTACTTTGTAGAGTTGATTTATCTATATTAAGAGCCATTTCTCCACCAAGCGCATCAATTTCTTTTACTAAGTGCCCTTTACCTGTTCCACCAATTGATGGATTACATGGCATCATAGCTACTGAATCCAAATTAATTGAAAAAACTAATGTACTTTTTCCCATTCTTGCAGTAGCTAAAGCAGCTTCACAACCTGCGTGTCCAGCACCTATAACAACAACATCATAAGAACCAGCATTAAATTTATCCATTTGTACCTCCAGTTTAAACTCAAATTTCCTACTTTCCTAAGCAGAAATTACTAAATATCTTTGTTACTAAATCATCTTCTATAGTATCACCTGAAATCTCTCCAAGATACTCATATGCATTCTTTAAATCAACCTGTATAAAGTCATATGGCATTGCATTATTAGCTGCTTGTAACGCTTCATTTATTGAAGTATATGCACGCTCAAGTGCATCCATATGTCTTACATTCGAAACGTAACTGTTATCTTTATTCTTAACACGACCACCATAAACCATCTCGACTATAGCACGTTCAAGATCATCTATTCCGTGTTCATTCGTGATTGACGTTTTTATAATTCTTTTATCTCCAACAGCAGCTTCAACTTCATCCATTTCAATTTTTGAATCAAGATCACTTTTATTTATTATAACAATAGCTTTCTTTTCATGTATAAATTCCATTATACTTCTATCTTCTGATGATATTTTTTCGTTAGAATTGAGAACAAATATAACTAAATCAGCTTTATTAAAGAACTCTTTACTCTTTTCAACACCCATTCTTTCAACTATATCGTCCGTCTCACGAATTCCAGCTGTATCTATAATTTTAAGTGGTACACCACCTATATTTAGATACTCTTCTATTACATCTCTTGTCGTTCCTGGAACATCTGTTACAATAGCTCTTTTTTCTTTCAAAAGAGCATTTAAAAGTGAAGATTTTCCAACATTTGGTTTTCCAACTATAACAGTTGAAAGTCCATCTCTTATTATCTTACCAGTTTCACCTGATTTAATTAGCATCTCTATTTTTGTTTTTATAAATTCAAAGTTTTCTATAACCTCTGGATAGGTAATCTCTTCTATATCTTCTTCTGGATAGTCTATGCACACCTCAAGATGGGCCATTACTTCAACTATTTTGTCTCTTAGTATATTAATTTTATGCGATAATTCACCAGTTAATTGACTAAATGCTACATCAAAACCTTTTCCTGTTTTAGCACTTATAAGATCCATAACAGACTCCGCCTGAGCTAGATCTAATCTACCGCTAAGAAATGCTCGTTTTGTAAATTCACCAGGTTCTGCCATTCGAGCACCTTTTTTAAGCACTAATTTAAGAATTCTCTGTAGTGGAACAATTCCACCATGACAGTTTATTTCGACCATATCTTCTTTGGTATACGTCTTTGGTCCATACATAAATGTAATAAGAACTTCATCAACAACATCACTGCCATCAACTATATTTCCATACACCATTTTTTTATCTTCAAAGTAGTCATGTTTAGAGTTTTTAGGCACAAATATTTCCTGGGAAATTTTGAATGAATCCTCACCTGTTAATCTAATAATCCCAATTGCACCTTCACCTGGAGCTGTTGATATTACAGCTATTGTATCAAAACTCACTTTTTTCACCTTCCCTTATTTTCTGATTATAAAACAATATTTCCCACTATTTATATTAACGAATCAATCCTCATATATATTTCATATAATATCATAATTCTACTTTTCTCACATTAAGCGTTCACTATTTTAAAGTTCAGTTTAGATCATATACACGCACAAATACAAACAAAACCCAGCAAAATAATTACTGGGTTCAATCATATTATTTCTTATTTAGAAAAATTATTACTTTTCTATACGGTTCTTCACCTTCACTTCTAGTATTAATCGTAGGATTACTTTGAAGTGCTGAATGTATAATTCTTCTTTCGTATGGATTCATAGGTTCTAAAATTACTTCTTTTCGTAATTTTTTTGCTTTGTAAGCTAACTTATGAGCCAGTTTTTCTAATGTTTCTTTTCTCTTTGCACGGTAGTTTTCAGTATCAAGAATTATTCTTACATAATCTTCTCTGTTTTTATTAACAACTAAACTTATTAAGTACTGAAGTGAGTCTAAAGTCTGACCACGTCTACCAATTAGAACTGCCATATCTTTACCTTCAATATTAACATTTAGATTTTTACCATCCAAATTAGTTGTTACTTTACCAAATACATTCATTTTATCTAGTATGTCATCAAGAAAAGATTTCGCTAATCTATCAGCATTTTCTTTTAAAGAAATTCTTATTCTTGCTTCTTTTTTGCTAAATATTTTTAGTAAGCCTGTAGCTGGCTCTTCAAGTACCTCTAAATTCACTTCATCTACTGTCGCTCCAAGTTCAATAAGAGCAAGTCTTAGTGCTTCTTCAACAGTTTTAGCATTTTTTTCTATAGAGTACATTTATTTGGATTCCTCCTTAATCAGCTTTGTTATAAGTAATTGCTGAAACATTTGGAATACATTACTAACAGTCCAATAAATTACTAGTCCACCTGACATAGTTCTACCTATAACCAAAATCATAATAGGCATCATTGTTGCCATCATTTTCATTTGATCATTTTGTTGTCCACTATTTGCAGATGCCATTTGGAAATAAGTTGTTATCGCAGCTACTATAGGTAATATACCTGGTAGCGTTGCCATAATGCCAGATAAACTTGGAATTACGTTTCCTAACATATCAGGTACCGATAAGTCACTCATCCATAAAAAACCCTGGCTCAATGCTTGTGTTGCCATAGCTGCATCGCCGTTAAATACATGTGTAATTGGTTCCCTAAGTGTTCCAAATAATCCAATTAATATTGGAAACTGGATAAGTAAAGGCAAACACCCTGATAAGGGGTTCATTTTATGCTCAGAATATAATTCTAGAGTCTTTGCATTCAACGCCTCTTTATCATTTTTATATTTAGCCTGTAATTCTTTTAGTTTTGGTTGAACTAGACTCATTTTTTTGGTCTGTTTAATTTGTGAAATTGATAAAGGTAATAATAACACCTTTATTATAATAGTTAAAAGTATTATAGCAACACCATAGCTACCAACAGTTCCATAAATAAAACCAAGTAATGATCCGAATACTCCGCTAAAATAACTCATTCATGTTCCTCCAATTCAGTTTTACTTTAAGGGGTCATAACCGCCTGGATGGAAGGGATGACACTTCAAAATTCTCAGTATACTTAAATATCCCCCTTTTACAGCACCATATTTGTCAACAGCCTCGTAAGAGTATTGAGAACAAGTAGGATAAAACCTACATCTAGGGCCTAAAGCGGGAGATATATACTTTCGATAGAAATCAATTAACTTCAAAAGGACAAATTTCATATAATCACCATTACCTTTTTACTAATGTAAAGGTTTCATCAATTTTTTAACAGATTTTTCTGCATCCTTATAAGTCGCACTATTCATTTTCACTCTAGATATAAACACAATGTCATATCCAATTTTCAAATTTTCGGAATTTAGCCTAACAGCTTCTTTCATTAGTCTTTTCGATTTATTTCTTACAACACTATTTC
>JBARWW010000249.1:0-4579 GCA_049647005.1 Acidaminobacteraceae bacterium
GTTACTCCACCAGTCGTTGGATCTGTTAATATAGATATATATAAATTTCCTTTTTTCGAATGTTTTTTTATTGCCATACTAGTCTTAGCCATTTGCATTAAAGAAAATATACCCTCCTGCATTCTAGCTCCACCAGATGCTGCAATTATTATTAGTGGCATCTCATCTGCTGTCGCTTTTTCTATAAGAAGAGTTAAACGTTCTCCCACAACAGATCCCATACTTCCCATCATAAAACTTGGATCCATAACTCCAAGAGCAACTTTCATACCATCTATAGTACATACACCAGTAGTTACAGCTTCAGTCACTTGGTTTTTTTTAGCCGCAAGATCAACCTTTTCCTCATAACCTTCAAAATCTAAAGGATTAAGTGATGTAATTTCTTCAAAATAGTGAACAAAACTACCTACGTCTGCGATTATATTAATTCTCTCTATCGGTTTAAGTCTAAAATGATATGAACATTTATTACAGATATAGTTTGAACTCTCAAGATCATCTTTATAGATAGGATTATCACACTTTTTACATCTAATATACATTCCATCAGGAATATTTGGTGATTTATATCCATCTACAATAGTTTTTTCTGAAATTGAATTCAAACTTATATATTTTGTTTTTTTAAATAGTTTTTCTAACATATAAGCCTCCTATCTTTCTATATATAAAATACTTTCCTTGTTTCTAAAAACTATCTTTCATCAAATAAAGATCCAATAAAAGTAGTATCAAATGTTCCATCTTCAAATGTAGGGCTTGACACAAGATCATACTGGAAGTCAATATTGGTCTCAACTCCATCTATAATATACTCACCAAGAGCTCTCTTCATCTTTAAAATTGCCCCCGCACGTGTATCGTCATGAACTATTAATTTCCCAATCATAGAATCATACGTTGGAGGTATAGTGTATCCAGCGTAAACTGCAAGATCATTTCGAACACCGTATCCACCTGGTAAATTCATAGATTTTATTAATCCAGGAGATGGCATAAAGTTTTTACTTGGGTTTTCAGCATTGATTCTACACTCAATTGCATGACCAGTAAATCTAACCTCTTCCTGAGTCATACTTAGTGGCTCACCATATGCAATTCTTATCTGTTCACGAACTATATCTATACCTGTTATCATTTCTGTAACTGGGTGTTCAACTTGGATTCTAGTATTCATTTCCATGAAATAGAATTTTCCGTGTTTATCTAGCAAGAATTCTATAGTTCCAGCATTAGTATAGTTTACAAACTTAGCTCCACTAATTGCAGCATCGCCCATTTTTTTCCTAAGTTCAGGTGTAACTACACTTGATGGCGCCTCTTCTATAACTTTCTGATTTCTCCTTTGCATAGAACAATCACGTTCACCAAGGTGAATAACATTACCTTCTTTATCTGCAAGCAACTGAATCTCTATATGTTTTGGTGATTCTATAAACTTCTCAAGATACATATCATCATCACCAAAAGAAGCTTTCGCTTCCATCTTAGCAGTTTTATATCCACTTCTTAACTCTTCTTCGTTATATGCGATTCTCATACCTTTACCACCGCCGCCATTTGTAGCTTTAGCGATTACAGGATAACCTATTTCCTTTGCTATACTTATTGCTTCCTCTATTGATTCAAGGTTTTTTTTCGTTCCAGGAACTATTGGTACACCTGCTTTTTTCATCATTTCACGCGCATTAGTTTTATTACCCATAGACTCAATTACAGCTGAACTTGGTCCTATAAAGGTAATATTGCATTCTTCACACATTTTTACAAACTTAGGGTTTTCAGATAAAAAACCAAATCCAGGGTGTATTGCCTGTGCACCAGTATTGACTGTGGCAGTTATTATATTATGCATATTTAGATATGAATCAGCAGCTTTTGATCCACCTATACAGACAGCAAAATCCGCTAGTTGCGTATGTAATGCATTTTTATCAATTTCAGAGTAGACTGCTACTGTTTCAATTCCCATATCTCTACAAGCTCTTATAATCCTTACTGCTATCTCACCTCTATTGGCAACTAGTATTCTATTAAACATATAGTCACCTAGACTCTTTCTACAGTGAACATTTGTTGGTTAAATTCAACCATTTCACCATCGCTAGCTTCAATGCTTATTATTTTCATATCATGTTCAGCAGTAATCTCATTCATAACTTTCATAGCTTCAACTATGCAAACTATTGCTCCTTTTTTTACAATCTCACCAACGCTTACGTAACTTGGCAATTCTGGTGACGACGACTTATAAAACACGCCAACTATTGGTGAATTTATCGTCTCGCCTTTTGTCGTCTTTTCTACTCTAACTTCCTCTAACAAAAGAGATGCCTCTCCATCATCATTAGGACTAGGTGCTAAATTGCTAAATGGAGCTGCAACATTAGTCAAATTTTCTATATTTAATTCAATTCCATTATTTATATATTTAAAACCGCTTAAATTAAGCTTTTTAACTTCATTCATCAATTCTTTTATTTCATCTATTTTCATAATTACCTCCAAAATTTTATTTGCATTTGTCATATAACACTAATTCAAATCAAAATAATTGTTACCTGATACTAGTATTAACTAATATAATAATAAAACACAGGCAAGAATTTGTCAACTACTACTGACTCTTGATAGTAAAAAAATGATTGTTTTGTTACTTCTTCATATGGGTAAAATTGATATAGAACTTGTACGTCGAGGAGGTATATATGTATTATGAAAACTTTAGATCTTTACTTGTAGATCTAGATAACGATTTTGAATTAATGAATGAGATTATGAAGGACCTAGATCTACTAATTGAAGAAACAAAAGTTAATGTTGATACAGGACTTAAAGCTAATGATTCTGATATCATTGGAAGAGCAGTGCATAAACTTAAAGGAGCATTACTTAACTTTAGAGCAATTGAGGAAGTAAATCTTCTAGATTCTATGGAAGCACAGTGCAAATCTAATATAATTAACTCTGTTGATAGTAATTTAAAAATCATATATAAGAGCCTTATAAAATTGTCTTTTGATTATAAAATATACTACAAAGATAACCATCCAACTTAAATGCCAATTAATATGATAATAATTTATACATAATAGTTCTCATACAAAAACAACTTCTAAAAAAATTATTAGAAGTTGTTTTTGTTATTTTTATATATTTAGATGTTTAACTAGTATTTTTCTAATATTTTCAAAGCTAAGTGGTTTACTTAAAAAATCATTCATTCCAGCTTCGTATATAGCTTTTTTATGAACCTCCATAGCGTTTGCTGTAATTGCAATTATAACTAGCTCTTTATAATTTTCTCTTATAATTTTAGTAGCGTCTATTCCATTCATAATAGGCATTTGTAAATCCATAAAAATCAGATCTACACTTGTATTTTGCATTACTTCTACAGCTTCTTGTCCATTTGATACAGAAATAATTTCAATATCAAATTTTGATAAATATTTCAATATAATTTTCATATTTATAAGATTATCTTCCGCAACAAGCACTTTAGCTTTTATTGTATGGTTTTCTACTTCAGCAGCATACGTATGAGATTCATCTAAAAGAAAAGATGTATTTGTCTTGTGATCAACATCATTCTCACCAGTCTCGCTACTAATATTATGATCTATTGAAGTACCTATATCTAATTTTAGTAAACTTACCTTTCTTGCCTCTATATTTTCACTATAAATTTTAAATACATTGAACAGACTACTTTGCTTTAAAGGTTTAAGTATTATATCAAAACCTTTCTTTCTTAAAGTTGAAACCCTATTGTAGTTGCTATCCGATGATACTATTACAACATAATCTGGTAGATTGCCATCTATTTCAAGTTGTCTTATAACTTCATCACAATAGATATCTTCAAGTATCATATCTGTTATAAGTACATCAAAATTATCACTTCTAATTTTTGCAATATTGATGGCTTCTTCCATATTTCTTGTAGTAGTACTTTCAACTCCCCACATATTTAGCATCCGCTCTATAATTTTGAGGTTAATTGAATTATCCTCTATTAGCAAAGCGCTCATATTACTAAATATATTTTTCTCTTTTTCTTCACGACCTATGTTACTGCCCAATTTAAAAGTTATATCAAAATTGAATACAGTTCCTTTCGATGTTGATTTAAAAAGAGTATTTGGGCTATCTACACTTATACTACCACCCATTTCATTTACTATTTTCTTAGATATAGTAGTTCCAAGACCAGTGCCACCAAATATTCTTGTAGTAGAACCATCAGCTTGTATAAAGGGCTCAAAAATTCCTTCTAGCGACTCTTTTGTGATACCAATCCCTGTATCTGCTATAGTAAAGTTTAGTTTAACATGCTCATAATTAATATTTTCTGATTCTACTCCTATATAAATAAATCCGCTACTTGTAAACTTAACTGCATTTCCAATTAGGTTTGTAAGAACCTGCTTTAATCTATTAGGATCACCCATCAAATCATTTGGAACATTAATATTTATATCATTAATAAGCTCAATTTTCTTCTGACTAGCCTTTATTATAAATTGATCATACACACAATCTATTGTTTCTCTTAAATCAAACCGTATATCTT
>JBARWW010000250.1:0-3149 GCA_049647005.1 Acidaminobacteraceae bacterium
TCTACTCTGATTTCATATTCAAAACGTTCCTGATACCTCGCCTTTTGAATTTTAAGGTAATTTTCTATCTGTTCTAATTCTTTCTCAACAGGTATGTATTTATCGCCTCCAGACAAATTAATTCTGAAATATCTTGAAAGTGCAATTATAGTATTTGTAACTTCTTGTTTTTTATCATTCTCAGATAGTACAATGATTGTATCAAGTGTATTGTAAAGAAAATGAGGGTTTATTTGATGTTGTAAGATGTCGAGTTCTAGTTCTGCCTTTTCTTCTTGTTCTTTAATAACAAATTGCATTAAGTTCTTTATCCGAGTTGACATTTTATTTATTGATTCGTTAAGTACTCTTATTTCTACATAGTCATTACTATTAATTGATAATTCTAAATCAACGAGTTCAACATTAAGTAAGGTATTTGTTAGCTTCTCTATAGGACGAGTAATTTTTTTTGTAAATCTAAAAGCAAGTCCAACTGCTAAAAACGCAGAAAAAAGTAGTATTATTAAAAAATAATAAATATATTTGTTTTTTACTTCAGTTAAGCTATTTCTATTTAAATAAGTGACCATCCTCCAGCGAGTATTTGCGATTATATTTATATTAACAAACATAGAGTTATTATTGATTGTAGTCGTAAATTCGCCTAGAACCATGTTTTTAATTTCGTCAATTTCATAATAATTTTCTTCATCGGCACTACTATATACTACAGTATCATTTTCATCAATAAATATTATAGCCCCATATTCACCTAGTTTAGTGATATTAATAAGTTCTTTTATTCTATTAAAATTAATATCAATTCTTAGTACACCTTTCTTTTCCTTGCCCGCTGCAAAAAAAGTAATGTATTTACTAAGTGATACAACTTCTTTATTAATGTTTTTGAAGGTGCTCTGAACTTTGGAAAAATTATTAACGTTTTTATTATTAATTGCATTTATAAACCACTCTTTAGAATCAACAACTCTCGGTTGGGATTCTATTTCTTCTAGTATTAAAAGTCCAGATTCGTAATATAAATCTATACTCTCTATATCTTTTTGAAGTTCAGTTGCAAGCTTAAAGTTAAGGTAGAGTTCATCATTGTCACTGACAACATCATGTTTTTCAATTTGAGATTCTATATACTCAGATGTATCAATAAGACTATTTATATAGCTTTCAAAGTTCAAAACTATTTGTTTATTAAGCTCACGTGATTGCTCATATGTAATATCATTTGTTGTTGAAAAATAAATGTTGAAATACAAAATTGATGCAATAGCAAGTGGCACTAAAGCTATAAATAAAATGTATTTAACACTAGTCCCCCATATAGTTTTATTTTTTATTTTAATTACCTCTAAACTTCCCAGGTGTAATACCTGTATATTTTTTAAAGCTATGACTAAAATAATATACATTACTATAACCACATTTTGTTGATATATCGATAACCTTAAGGTCTGTTTCTCTAAAAAGTTTTTTTGCCATTTCCATCCTTAAAGTTATAAGATATTTAATAAAATTAATACCCTTTTTCTTTTTAAATAGCATACTAAGATGAGATACGCTAATGTTGATCTCGCTACATACTAATTCAAGAGATAAATCGGGATTATCATAATTTGATTCAATATAATTGATAGCATCTTGTAAAATTTTCTCTGAATTATTTATCTTAGATTTTTTACTTTGTTCCCTAACAATAAATATTAATGATATAAAATGATCAAATAGTTTTTTAGAATTTTTAAATTCAGTAAATTCAGTCATCAAGTTATTTTTTATTATATCAGAAACGCTGATATTACAGTCTCTTGCATATTTGAGAAATATATTGGATAAATTTATGCATAGATAGTCATGACACAAATATTTTTTTGACGAAAAAAGTTTTTTATCAAGTTCATTAAACAAATTATAAAGATCTTCTTTTGTTCCTATACGTATAGACTTTTCTATTTGTGTTATATCAGATTCAACCATATATAGTTTATCAACATCATCTTCAACTATATCGGTAGCCAAAATCAGTTTACCAAAATCAACAAGCTGTCCAGAAAACATTACGTTTTGTGTGTCAAGGTAAGCGTCATTTAGTCTTGAAAAATCGTCATATTCTTTACTAACACAAACCAAAAGTTCAGTTTTCAATTTATGTTCTATTGTTTTAATTATTTCAAAGAAAGTTAAACTTAACTTGCGAGAAAAATTATATTCTTCATCCATTATTAAGAATACAATTCCATCTTCAAATTGAACAACTTTTACATGAAAAAACTTCTTAATTATTTCTGTTGCAATATGTTTTATAAGATAATAATTTTCTTTAAACTTCGCCTTATTTAGCTCAGGTTTATATGGTGTTACAAAAACAACGCTATATTTTTTATCTGAAAAAGAAAAACCCAAATTATTAAGTTCTTCAAAGGAAGTTTTTAAAGAACCACCAAGCATATTAACAGCTAATATATTCTCAAGTGCCCTTTCCATACTATATTCATACTTTTTTCGAAGATCCTCTATCATAAAAGCAAGTTCTTCTTTTTTTAATATATCACGTATCTTATTTAGTAATACAATTACATCTTCTTCCATTACCGGCTTTGATAAATATCCAACAATGTCAAGATCAATTGCTTCTTTTGTATATTCAAAATTATTTGCTCCAGATACGATCGCCGTTTTAACAAGAGGATAATTCTCCTTCACCATCTTAACAAGTTCTATGCCATTAATAAATGGCATTACAATATCGGTGATAAGAATATCTGGTTGAACTTTTTCTATAAGATGAAAAGCATCATATCCGTTTCCTACAATTCCAACAATTTCAAAATCGTCAGTAACATTAATAAACTGTTCTAGTCGTCCAAATATTTCTCTCTCATCATCAGCAATCACTACTTTATATTTTTTCATATATTTTTTCCTTAATTTGTATATCCTTTTGTCAAAGGTTTAGTTATAACAATGCTTGAAAATATGTACTTCAATTATTCATAATATTATAATTATAACACTAACTAATAATATATCAAAACTACTTAATTTTACTTTTTTTCATATTTTTCAATAAATCTCATTTTCACTGAAATTAAATCCTCTAATGAATAAAGGTATTGATGCAGTGCAATTCTATTTTGAAGTTGGCTTATATT
>JBARWW010000251.1:0-4360 GCA_049647005.1 Acidaminobacteraceae bacterium
ACGCTCACCAATCAATAGGTTATGCGCTTTTCTCATATATTTTATAATAGCTTCGTCAAACTTATCGCCCGCTACTTTTATAGACTTACTTACTACAATTCCACCAAGTGATATAACTGCGATATCAGCAGTACCACCACCTATATCAATTATCATATTGCCATCTGGCTTTGTTATATCAAGTCCAGCTCCAATAGCACCTGCTATAGGCTCTTCAATGATAAAAGTTCTACCACCACCAGCTTCCATAGTAGCATCTATAACAGCTCTTTTTTCAACCTGAGTAACTCCACTTGGAACACATACTATAATCTTTGGCTTAAAGAATCTACGCTTTCCACATGTTTTATTTATAAAATGTCTAAGCATTCTCTCTGTTACTTCGTAATCCGAAATTACTCCGTCTTTAAGAGGTCTAATCGCAACTATATTACCTGGTGTTCTACCAAGCATTTTTCTAGCTTCTGATCCAACAGCCAAAACTTCATTAGTATTTTTATCTATAGCAACTACAGATGGTTCCTGAAGAACAATTCCTTTTCCTTTTATATATACAAGCACACTAGCAGTACCAAGGTCGATACCAATTTCAGCTCCAAATCCAAACATGTTATTCCACCTTCCGATTTTTATGTCTCCATAAGCAATATTTCCATTAGACTAAAACAATTTTCTTACTTAGCTATTATTTATCTACTCTGTAAATATTTGCTCCAATATTTCTAAGTTTTTCTTCTATTCCATCATATCCTCTATCAATATGATATATTTGACCAATTTCTGTTCTTCCTTCACTTGAAAGACCCGCAATAATAAGTGCAGCTCCTGCCCTTAGGTCTGTAGCGTTAACGCTAGAACCTTGAAGATTTGTTTTTCCTTGAATAATGGCACTATGGCCTTCGATTTTTATATTTGCACCCATTTTATTTAATTCTGAAACGTGCATAAATCTATTTTCAAATACGTTCTCCATAACTACACTAGTTCCTTCTGCCGCTGTAAGCATAGCCATAAACTGTGCTTGCAAATCAGTTGGGAAACCTGGGTATGGAAGAGTTGTTATATCTACAGATTCAATTTTTCCTGTGCTTATAACACGAAGAGTATCATCATCTTCAATAATTTCAACACCACATTCTCTAAGCTTTGCAATTATAGGCCTTAAATGACTAGTCATTACATTTTCAATAACAACATCTCCACCAACCATAGCTGCGGCTATCATATATGTGCCTGCTTCAATTCTATCTGGTATAACTTGATGTCTACAACCACCTAGTCTTTCAACTCCTGTGATTCTTATAGTATCAGTACCAGCACCTTTTACGATTGCTCCCATTTTATTTAGGAAGTTTGCAAGGTCAATTATTTCTGGCTCTTCAGCGGCATTTTGAATTACAGTTACTCCTTCTGCAAGTGTTGCAGCCATCATGATATTTTCAGTTGCTCCAACGCTTGGAAAGTCAAGGTATATTGTTGCTCCAACAAGCTTCTCAGCTCTAACTTCAACAACTCCATGACCAAGTTCAACAGTTGCACCCATTGCAACAAAACCTTTAAGATGTAAGTCAATTGGTCTAGAACCTATAGCACATCCACCCGGCATAGGAATTTTGGCAATTCCACGTCTAGCAAGAAGTGGCCCCATTACATAAAATGCAGCTCTCATTTCTCTTAGTAGCTCTTCTGGTGCTTCATATGATGTGATTTCCGGTACATGAATCTCAAGAATACCATCTTTTACCTCACTTACTCTAGCACCTGAGTTTCTAAGTACATCACTCATAACTTTAACATCTTTAAGATTTGGAACATCTTCTAAAAAACATATATCTTCAGCCAAAAGTGCAGCTGCCATAATTGGTAACACCGCATTTTTTGCTCCGCTTACTTTTATAACTCCATTTAGTGATTCGCTTTTTTCAACAATAATCTTAGCCAACTTTAAAAGGCCTCCTTTTAAACTTTTACAAATATATATACGCACCAAGCTTTGTTATATGTTAATAAATTTTAACATTACCTTTGCTATTCGTGCTTTGTTTTTGTTATTTATTAATAATGTTTTCACGGCACCGGACTATAATCCCATACTATTTTATTATATATTAATTACTATAAAACTTCTACTAGGATAGAGTGATTTTTGGTTACAAATAAGTTAAAAATACTATTTTTTTGTTTCAATCTGCAATTTATAGTAAAGTTTATCAATTAATAGATTGCTTATATTACAAATACATGCAATTATAGCATACCAAAACCATTTGCGCCAAGTTATAGGTAAGAAAAACTTTTAATTTATAAATTATAAATTCTTTTCTAATCTCCCATAATTGTAAACTTTAAAATTCAAAAAATAAAAAAGCTACATTATATAATCAATTTATATAATGTAGCTTATATATTTTTTTAATCTTTACCCGAAATCCTAACTCTGTTCATAGCTCTTGCTAAAGAAGTTTTTGCTCTTGCATCATCAACTTCTTTTGCATTTTTAGCTATTCTGTCCTGTGCTCTTCCTAATGCCTCTTTTGCTCTATTCACATCAATTTCATGTGCCCACTCAGCAGCATCAGTAAGAACCATAACACCATCCTCAGTAACAGTCATAAATCCACCAGCGCAAGCTGCTTCAGTAAATTTACCATCAGTTCCTTTGATTCTTAGAGAACCAACTGAAACTGGAGCAACTAATGGTTCGTGAGCTTTAAGTAATCCCACATCACCTTCTGAAGTTCTTATGATGGCCATTTCAACTTCTCCTGAGAAAAAGCTTTTATCAGGCGTTACAATTTCAAGATTGAAAAATGAAGCCATAATTAACCCTCCCAAGAATTGCGTCTAACCGCGTTTATAAATAGCCGAAAAAACAAATCATTCGAATTGATATCTATCAACTATTATAAATTCTTAGCTTTTTCAACCGCTTCTTCAATTGTACCTACGAATAAGAACGCTTGCTCAGATAAATCATCATGTTTACCATCAAGAATCTCTTTGAATCCTCTAACAGTTTCTTTAAGTGGAACGTATTTACCGCTCATGCCCGTAAATTGCTCAGCAACGTTAAATGGCTGTGAAAGGAATCTTTCAACTTTTCTTGCTCTAGAAACAACTAATCTATCTTCATCAGATAACTCATCCATACCAAGTATAGCGATGATATCTTGAAGTTCTTTATATCTTTGAAGTATTTCCTGAACATCACGAGCAACTTTATAATGCTCTTCACCAACAATTTCTGGAGTTAAAATTCTAGAAACTGAGTCTAGTGGGTCAACGGCAGGATAAATACCTTTTTCAGAAATTTTTCTTGATAATACTGTAGTAGCATCAAGATGACTAAATGTTGTTGCTGGTGCCGGGTCAGTTAAATCGTCCGCTGGAACGTAAACTGCCTGTACAGATGTGATAGAACCTCTACTTGTAGACGTGATTCTTTCCTGTAATGCACCCATATCAGTAGCTAGAGTTGGTTGGTAACCAACAGCAGAAGGCATACGACCTAGTAGTGCCGAAACCTCTGAACCTGCTTGTGTAAATCTAAAGATATTATCAATAAATAATAATACGTCTTTTCCTTCAGTATCTCTGAAGTACTCCGCCATTGTAAGACCAGTAAGAGCAACTCTCATTCTTGCTCCAGGAGGCTCATTCATCTGACCAAATACTAGTGTTGTCTTATCGATAACACCAGACTCGATCATTTCATGATAAAGGTCATTACCTTCTCTTGTTCTTTCACCAACACCTGTAAATACTGATAAACCACCATGCTCTGTAGCGATATTGTTGATAAGTTCTTGAATAAGAACCGTTTTACCAACTCCAGCACCACCAAACAGACCGATTTTACCACCTTTTGCATATGGTGCTATAAGGTCAACTACTTTGATACCTGTCTCTAGTATCTCTGTAGATGTTTCTTGCTCATCAAACGAGGGAGGTGCTCTATGAATTGGAAGAGCTTCAGCATCATTAATTGGGCCCTTCTCATCAATAGTTTCACCAAGTACATTTATTAGTCTACCAAGTGTAGGTTTTCCAACTGGTACAGTAATTGGAGCTCCGGTGCTTACCGCTTCTATACCCCTAATAAGTCCATCAGTAGCTGACATTGCAATACATCTTACAACGTTACTACCGATATGTTGTGCAACTTCTACAACAAGATCAATTTCATTATATTTAACTCTAATAGCGTCATAGATTCTTGGAAGGTTATCTGCCTCAAACTTGATGTCAAGTACAGGTCCAATTATCTGAACTACCTTTCCGATAGCTTGCTCCATCTATAATTCACTTCCTTTCGATCATATCTTAACGAATAATTTTATAGTAGATGATAGTTTTACGT
>JBARWW010000252.1:0-2724 GCA_049647005.1 Acidaminobacteraceae bacterium
TAACTACCTAGGATTTGGAAATCACCCTAGACTTAAAAAAGCTGCTATAGAAGCTATTGAAAAGTATGGCGTTGGAGCTGGAGCAGTTAGAACTATTGTTGGTAACATGGATATACATGAAAAACTAGAAGCAAAACTTGCAGAGTTTAAAAGAGAAGAAGCTGTTATGCTTTACCAATCAGGCTTTAACTGTAATGCTGGAACAATTCAAGCTATTACAGCTAAAGGCGACTTAATCATATCAGATTCACTTAACCATGCATCAATTATTGATGGTGTTAGATTATCTAAAGCTGATAGAGCTGTGTTTGATCACAGTGATATGAAAGACTTAGAAAGAGTTTTAGAAGAAAGAAGAAAAGACTACAATAATGTACTTATCATAACTGATGGAGTATTTAGTATGGATGGAGATATTGCAAAGTTACCTGAAATTGTAGAGCTTGCTGAGAAGTATAACTGTTTAACTTATGTTGACGATGCTCATGGTTCAGGAGTTCTTGGTGAGAGTGGTCGTGGAACAGTAGATCACTTCCATCTTCACGGAAGAGTAGATTTCTGCATCGGAACACTTTCAAAAGCGATTGGAGTTATTGGAGGATATGTTGCAGGTAAATCAGTTACTCAAGATTGGTTAAGCCATAGAGGGCGTCCAATTTTATTCTCAACTGCACTTCCACCAGCTGCAATAGGAGCAATTGATGAAGCTATAACTATGCTTATGGAGTCAACTGAGTATACTGATAGATTATGGTCAAATGCTAAATTCTTTAAAGAAAAATTAGGTAAACTTGGATTTGATATAGGAAATAGTGAAACGCCAATTACACCAGTTATTATCGGTGATGAATCGGTTGCAATGTTGTTTTCTAAAAACTTACTTGCAAAGGGTGTATTTGTATCACCAATAGTATTCCCTACGGTACCAAAAGGAACTGGAAGAGTAAGATGTATGGTTACTGCTGGTCACACTGAGGAGCAATTAGCTAAAGCTGTAGCAGTATTTGAAGAAGTTGGTAAGGAAATGGAATTAATATAATTAATTAGCATAAATTAATAAATAAATCAAACCCCAGTAACATTCTAGAATTAATAGAATACTACTGGGGTTATTTTTATGCAATAGAGATATTATCAATGCATAAAATTATAAAAAAGTAAGTCATACAAAAATAGTATAATTAAAGGTATGTATATTTTACTTAAGAAAGTGATAATGAATTAATAAAGTGGGTATATTTGAGATAGTGTTTAGATGAATTTTAAAGCTAAAGATAATAATAACTTGAAAATTATAAAAATGAAAACAAGAATTAGTGTATAATTTTACTAGTTAAACGCAAAAATAAATTTTATAATGATAATATATTTATATAGTATATTTTAGAGCGTTTGAATTTGTAATTTTAGAGCAAGAAAGTGTATAATATAATTAAAGTTGCTTTGGGAGGTATATTATGAAAGAAAGAGATGGTATTTTACTTGAGAGTGGTACAGGTGAGGTGGAAGTTCTACATTTTACAGTAAAAGGTGAACATTATGCTATAAATGTTGTGAAAGTTAAAGAAATTCTTCATATTGATAACCTTTCTAAGGTTCCAAATGCTCATAAAGCGGTTCCTGGTATATCTCTTATACGTGGGGAAGTTATATCGGTCATAGATATGAGATATGTACTTGAGGAGCAAAAAAATGCTGATGTTAAAAAGAGCATGGTATTAGTATGTGAGTTCAATAAATTAAAAGTTGCTTTTTCAATTGATGAGGTTCTTGGAATTACAAGAATTAAGTGGAATGAAATTCATAAGCCAAGTCAGATTACCGCTGATTCATTAGTAATTGGTAATATTAATTTAAATGGAACATTACTTATGCTACTTGACTTTGAAAAGATAGTTATGTATATAAGCCCGCAGTCAGGTATTAATGAAAGTAGAATTGATAATATTTCTGCAAATAAAGATCGTATGGGTTATAAATTAGTTCTTGCTGATGACTCACCGTTAATTAGAGAGGTTCTAAAGAACACGTTAACAAAGGCTGGTTTTAATGACCTAAGGTTCTTTGATGATGGCGAGCAGGCTCTAAATTATATAACTGAGGCATATGATAAGTTAGGTGATAACTTTATGCAAGAAGTAAACCTTCTTATAACAGATATTGAAATGCCACAACTTGATGGACATACCTTAACTAGAACTATAAAAGAACATAGAACTTTAAAGAAGTTACCAGTTATTATATTCTCTTCTTTAATTACAGGTGATCTTAGACATAAAGGTGAAGCGGTTGGTGCTGACGCACAATTAAGTAAGCCAGAAGTTGCTGGACTTGTTGAGCTAATTGATTCTTTTATAAGTGCATTTAAATAGAAAAATAAAAAGACAGACAAATTTGTAAATTACAAGAACCCTTGAATTCATTATTGGAATTAGGGTTCTTTTTTTGTGTAAAAGCTTTTTAAAAGCTGATTTATGTTAATATATGTCTCGATGCACAAATTGTAAAGTTAAATTAAGGTAATCAAAAGCTTATCTTAATGAAATATTAAGAAATAGGTTCTATAGTTATAAGTAAGATAAGAAAATAAATCATTTAATATAGATTTTGGTAAAAAAGAAGCAATGATATGGAGGCGTATTATGAAGAAGGTTTTAATTTTAACCGCATCAACTGGAGAAGGACATAACGCTGCAGCTAAATCGCTAGAGCAAAAATATAAAT
>JBARWW010000253.1:0-2505 GCA_049647005.1 Acidaminobacteraceae bacterium
GTATTACTACCATAATAATACTTCATCTTTTCTTTTTCTAGAATTAAATGTCCAAAAGTAGTATCATCCATTCCGAGTTCTTTTGCAGTAGCATTTATATTTTTAAGACCAACATAATCAGCAAGCATATTGGCAGCTACATTGTCGCTTATAGTTATAACTAAGTTAAGTAAATATTCAACAGAATATTTTGTACCAGCATTTTTCTTTCTAAGAATACCAGATCCATATACTTTCAAGTTTTCTTTTAGAGTAAGCTTATCTGAAAATGATATTTTTCCGTCTCTAATTTGCTTATGAACTTCCACTATAAGAAATACTTTGATAATACTTGCACTAGATATAGTTCTGTTATTTATCATAGTTTCTTGACCAGTTATTGGATCTATTATATAAAAGCTAAATTCACCTTTCTTACCCTCGAGATAATCCAGTATCTTTTGTTTCAAAATTTCATCTTCCATGATTACACGAGCAACTTCTTCATCTAAAACATCTAGTGTGTTCTCAGTAGTTACAGAGTCACTTATAATTATAATCTCTTCTGTTTCCTCTGGGAAGTTATCAAGACTTTCAACTTCCAAAGCGTAAACTGAACTCTCTAAGATCACCATGCATATTATAAGCAGTAAGAGCCTTGATATAATCTTCTTTTTTCTATTATTAAATACATTCATAACTTCACCTCCATAATAATAGTAAAGTGTAGTTTTATTGTTTTTTACAGTGTTTATTATCAAATTATCTTCTATACTCTATTTATTTCCAAAATTCAATTTATTATTCTATTATTGTGCTTTTATAATGAGTATTTAACATTTAGATTCAATTTTCATTGTTAAAGATCACTAAAGCAAATAAAAGAAGCTATGTAGACCATTTTACTAGTCCACATAGCTTCTTTTCGCATTATTTTATAAATCAATTTACAAATTAGCCATAAATGACTCTATACCTTCTGTCGTTTTAACAATATCTATAGATAAGTTTCTATTACCATCTTTTGTAATTAATATATCATCTTCTATTCTTATACCTATTTGTTCCTCTGCTATATATAGTCCTGGCTCTACAGTAAGTACCATTCCTTCTTCAAGAACAATATCACGATCGCCTAAATCATGTACATCAAGTCCAAGAAAATGACTTACACCATGGTAATAATACTTACTAAGCTCATATTCTGTTTTAATTAGACCAATACTAGTAAGTTCCTCAGCTAAAACTTTTTTACAAGTTTCGTTTAATAATGAGAACTTTGCACCAGGCTTCATAATTTCTATAGTGGCAGCTTGGGCTTTTAAAACTATATCATAAATTTCTTTTTGTCTGCTTGAAAACTTCCCATTTGAAGGGTATGTTCTTGATATATCGGCTGCGTATTCTTTATACTGAGCACCAAGATCAAGTAATACCAATACATCATCTTCTATCTTCTTATCATTTTCAACATAATGCAGTATAACCCCATCACCACCTGAAGCTGCAATTGTTGGGAATGAATTTCTATCAGCACCATTCATCTTTATGGAATGATTAAATGTAGATTCTAATTGATACTCAAATACTCCAGGCTCTAAAACTTTCATGATGTCTTTAAGACCATCACGCGTTATATCAATTGCCTTTTGCATCATTTCTATTTCATAATCAGTTTTGATAGTTCTAAAATCTGAAACAACTTGGTGAATCGTTTTTATATCTAGGAATGTATATCTCTTTTTTAATTCAACTGAAAACTTCTGACTAATTGAATCTTCTTGATCCCAGCTGAGTTTATGCAAGTCAAGATAAACTGAATTTGTTTTATCATTATAAATTCTTGAGCTAATGTAATTATTTAAATCTTCTATAAATTTAACGTCTTTTATAGCAGAAACTTCAGTTGCTGCCTCTGATTTTAGTTTTCTTCCATGCCATTTTTCCATATCATAGTTTGCTTTTTCTATAAACAGAACTGAATTTATAACACCACTTTCTCTATACATACAAAGAGCAAAATTTTCCTTATTTAATCCAGTAAAATAGTAAAAGTTTTTATCTGCTAGAAAATTATAATATGAATCCGCAGTACTTTTTGGGGCAGTTCCTGAAAATAAGACCACTAAATCTTTATCTGTAATTCTTTCATTTAATTTTTCTCTATTATTTATAAAAAATTCTTGCATATAGCCTCCTAAAATTCACGTTTTACAATACTACTACAATTTTTTCACATATAAAAAACAAAGTCAATCTATTTGACCTAATACCTATTCTTATTTTTATATTTTTTATACATTTCCTCAACTTGATCATCTACAATTTCACCTAAATCTTTTGACTCTAAATCCATGTCAACTCTAGCAGAGCTAGTTAATTCCTCTAGGTCTAGTTCTCTAAGTTTATCATATTTTAGCCTAAGTATAGTTTCTCTTCTAAACTCATCACTCTCTACGAAAGCTTCAAAAGAATCAAATCCATTAAAAAGAGCAATTCTATCTTTTTTGCATTTAATAATATTCG
>JBARWW010000254.1:0-11450 GCA_049647005.1 Acidaminobacteraceae bacterium
GATCATTATCAAGGTCTAGTTTGTTAAATACAAGTAGAACCTCAAGGTTCGAGTACTCAGATAAAACAGTAAGTTTATCAATAAGATTCATACTAGGCTCAGGACTATGAATAGCAAACACAATAATTGCTTGATCAACATTTGCTACAGTTGGTCTAAGAAGTTCACTTCTTCTGGGCAGAATTTCTTCTATTATCCCCTTCATATTTACGGCGTCTTCTATATTCATTTTTACATCATCACCAACAAGTGGTGTTATTTTTTTATTCTTAATCTTTCCTCTAGCTTTACATTCATAAACGCCACTATCTGTTTTAACATAGTAAAATCCAGCTATTCCTTTTAAAATTATTCCGTTTATCGCCATTAATCCTCCTAGTTAAATACCTCGTCCTTCGTATGAACTAACTCACCATTATAATAGAATCTAAGTAATGCTTCGCCAGATCCAAAAACAGAGAACTCAACTTTACTATCACTCTTATTATGTTGTTTTTCGTAAACTGTTTTATCAACGCCACCTTGAGTCATAACAACTTTAACATTTATAACATCAGCATCTGACGAAAGTGGAATTATATATGATTTTTTTGATAAATTTTCATTGCCATCTGTCGTAGTAGCTGTCCCGTCACCTGTTGTAGTGCCTGTTCCATCTGTTGCAGTTCCAGTACCATCATCAGTTTTTACTGGCGCGTTTGGATCCAAACCCTTACTTATAACTACATTAACACTAGTATCAACCTTAACTTCCGAACCAGGAGTTATGCCTTGAACCATAATTTCATCTTTAGCATAGGTATCGGAAAAATTATAAGTTAATGTTCCTAGCCCTAAATCTACAGAAACAAGTATATCTTTCGCCTCTGAAGCAGTTTTTCCAAGTAATGAAGGTGCAATTACTGTAAGCACCTTTGTACCCTTACTAACCACTATATCAACTGTAGAATTTGCTTTTATTTCAGCTCCAGCAAGCGGATCTTGTTCAATTACATATCCATTTGGTAAATCGCTCTCAACATATACCATATCACCTAAAATTAAGCCACTATTTTCTATCACAAGCTGAGCTTCAGCAATCTTTTTTTGTGTTACATTAGGTATTCTAACCATTTTTGCACCCTTACTAACCGTAAGTTTTATTCCATAACCTTGTTTTAAAACAGAGCCAGGTTCTTTTGACTGAGATATGATAAAATTCTTTTCAACATCATCATCATAGACAGATTCTTCTATATCAACTACAAAACCTAGGTCTTGAAGTCTCTGTGCACCTACTGTAAACTCTTCATTTACAACGCTTGGCACTTTAACTTCTTTATTTATAAAGTTTGATACTAATGGCTTATAAAATATTGCTCCAACTACAATTAATGAAAGTATAAGTGCCATAATTACTGAAATTGCAATTGATGGTCCATCCATTTTATTATTTTTTGATTTCATTTTTTTAGTACCCTCACCCGACTTTCTAATTTTCATAGTACTATCCAGTTTTTCATCTATATCAAAATCATTTATATTTGGCATAGCCATAGTTGGTGAATCTTCTGATGTAATGTAAAGTGGTAAGTTAACTTCAGGATTTTCAATTATTTTATTTATATCTTCTATAAGCTGCGTAGCTGTTTGATATCTACTTTCAGGCTTCTTTTGAAGAGCTTTCATAATAATACTCTCAATCCCCTTATTTATTCTTGGATTTACGCTTGATGGTGGTGTAACTTCTTCCTTCAAATGTTTAAGTGCAACTGAAATTGGAGTATCACCTTCAAAAGGAACCCTATTTGCTGCAAGTTCATACATAAGTATTCCGATAGAATATATATCACTTCTCTCATCAACAAAACCACCTCTAGCTTGCTCTGGAGAAGTATAATGAACTGATCCAACAATTTCATTATTATTTACTACAGTAGATGTTGTAACAGCTCTTGCAATACCAAAATCACTTACTTTAACTCTTCCATCACCCGCCATAAGAATATTATGCGGTTTTATATCTCTATGAACTATGTTATTAGCATGAGCATGTTCAATAGCCTGAGCTATTTGCTTTGAAATATCTAAAATTTCAGCATTAGGCAAGAAAGTAGATTGTTCTTTTATATATTGCTTTAGAGTTATACCATTTACAAGCTCCATAACAATATATCTAATATCATCATCAGCACCTACATCAAATATATTTACAATTGATGGATGTGATAAACTCGCAGCAGCCTGTGATTCTTTATCAAACTTTATTAAAAACTCTTCCTCATTTGCAAATTCAGGTCTAAGTATTTTTATTGCTACAAATCTATTTAAAAGCTGGCACTTGGCTTTATAAACCAAAGCCATTCCGCCATCGCCAATCTTCTCGACTATTTTATATCTATTACCAAGTAATAGACCTATAAATTTATCCATAACCTCACTCCTTTACTAAAAATTTATTTATATACTCACAAGCATAACAGTTATATTATCAATTCCACCACTGTCGTTTGCGTTATTTACCAAATTATCACACGCCTCACCGTAGTTACTACTTGCATTTATTATATCAAGTATTTCACCGTCAGTAGTTGTATCAGTAAGTCCATCGCTACATAAGAGTAGCACATTACTTTCTTCTACTTCAATTTCAAAAATATCAACAACAAGTTTTTCGCTAGAACCAACTGCTTTAGTTATAATATTCTTTTGAGGATGCACTCTTGCTTCTTCAAGTGAAATAGAACCATTTATAAGCAATTCATTAACTAAAGTATGATCTTTAGTTATCTGTTTTATTTTTCCATCGAAAATTATATACATTCTGCTATCACCAACGTGAGCTGCATAGACAACTCCATTAGATAAAACTCCAAGTGTAATAGTTGTACCCATTCCTTCAAATTCTTCACTTTCCAGAGATTTCATAAAAACAGCTTTATTAGCTTTTTCTATTGATTTTGTTAATAGTAATGGTAATTTATCACAATAATCATCATAATGTTTTCTGAAATTTTCAAGAATTATTGTGCAAGCCAGCTCGCTAGCAACTTCACCTGCATTATGTCCACCGATACCATCTGCCACTACAAAAAAATTTAAGTTATCATCATATACAAAGAAATCCTCGTTATTATCTCTTACCATTCCAGCATGTGTTTTTGCAAATATTTCCATGTTATCACTCCTCGTAACACTGTTTAGAATTCTGCATTTATTATATCGTAACTTATTATAATATTTATTTTATTATTTTATACGTTTTAATTTACAGATAAAGTATCCATCAGTTTCATTGAAACTTTGATATAAGGTTATAGTTTTAGTTTCTATATCAATAGTGCTAATTTTGTCTGATATATCAACAATTTCAAATTCATCATTTTCTTTAACAAACTTATCTACTACATTCTCATTTTCTTCTTTATTGATTGAACAAGTACTGTATATCATTTCACCGCCAACTTTAAGATACTTACTATTAACTACAAGCATCTCATACTGAAGTGAAGATAAACTAATTACATCATCAAGTGATTTGTTATACTTTATCTCAGGCTTTCTTCTTATAATTCCAAATCCAGAACATGGTGCATCTAAAAGAACCTTATCATAAGATTTTTCCTCCGACTCTTTAAATAGAGTTCCATCATGCAAGTCTGTTTCTACAATTAAAATACCAAGTCTATTTACAGAATTATTTACAAGTTCTAGTTTATGATCATATATATCACGAGCAACAACTATGCCTTTATTTTGCATAAGTTCTGCTATATGAGTAGTCTTACCACCTGGAGCTGAACAAACGTCAAGTACTCTCTCTCCTGGCTTTGGATCTAGTATCTCAGATATAAGCATAGAACCATTATCTTGAATGACAAAACATCCTTCCTTGTACAAATCAACATTTACAATAGACTCATCAAATGAGTTAACGATTATCCCTGATTTATTGAACTTCGAAGCACTAACACCCATGCCAATCGCTTCAAGTTTTAAAATTAACTCTTCTCGAGTATTTTTTAGTGTATTTGCTCTTATATTCATTAGTGGCTTGTTGTTATTAGCCTGTAAAATACCTTCTGCAAATTCCTCACCAAAGTCACCTATAAATTTCTCTACAATCCACTTTGAATGTGAATACTTTACACTAAGATATTCGACTAAATCATCATCACGCTTAGGAAGTGGAAGATTATCTTTTTCTCTAACCATAGATCTAAGAATTCCATTAACAAATCCAGTTGATCTTGGATTTGCTTTTTTAACAAGAATTACAGATTCATTAACAGCTGCTGAATCAGGAACCTTATCTAAAAATATAAGCTGATAAGCACCCATTCTAAGTATATTTAGAGTTGACCCTTGAATTTTCTTAAGTCTAATAGACGAATATTTTCTAATTACATAATCTAAAAATATTCTGTTTTCAAGTACTCCATATACTAAATTACTTATAAATCTCTTATCTTGATAACTCATTTCATCTTTATGAACTAATTTATTTACAACTAAATTAGAATATCCATCAGTCTCTTCAAGATGATCTAATATATTTAATGCGATTTTTCTAATGTTTTTTTCTTTCATATATACTCCATTCGATATTTTTTGTATTATTATCCTTAAATTATTAAATTCTCAGTACCGATACTTATAACCAGTAGTGAAAATTTAATAATCTACAAAACCACTGAAAAGGCTATCTAGTTAGATAGCCTTTTTATATAAATGTTCTTTTAATCCCTTGAGTTCCTTAGCACTAGTAATCTAATTAGGTTACCAAGAGCTACAGCTGCCGCTGCAACATAAGTTAGTGCCGCTGCATTTAAAACTTTTTTTGCACCATTAGTTTCGCTCTGATCTAAGTAATGATCAGTTGATAGTATAGCTATTGCTCTTGAACTTGCATTAAACTCAACAGGTAGCGTTATTATCTGAAATAAAAAGGCTGCCATAAATAGAACAATTCCTATATCAATTAAAAAACCAAAATTGAAAAACAATCCTGCAATTGCGAGTGGCCAAGCTGCCTGTGAGCCAATATTTGCAACTGGAAGTATAGTTGCTCTTATATTAAGAGGTCCATATCCTGTGTCATGCTGAATTGCGTGACCACATTCATGAGCCGCTATAGCAAGTGCTGCAAGAGATGTTCCATAAAAATTATCCCTTGAGAGTCTAACCACTTTACTTCTTGGATCATAATGATCTGATAACACACCACCAGTCATTTCAACCTTAACATCGTAAATCTCATTTTTTCTAAGAATTCTATTGGCAACATCTTCACCAGTAACGCCTCTTGTATTATTTATCTTCTTATATTTAGCATACGTTCTTTTCACTTTATTTTGTGTATACATAGCAAATATAATAAATGGAATCATTATGAACATTGTGCTATATGAAGCTAGCATAAAACCATATCCTGACATAAAACCTCCTATTATACTCTAAAGTTTTTTTCCAAGCTCTATTTCATGTCCCAGTATGTACTGAGATATATGCATTCTTTTACTTCCAGAGAACTGAGCCTCTTTTACAAGTAAAACCGAGTCAGAACATCTTACATACATTCCTGTTTTATCCACAGCTATAATTTCGCCGTTTGAAGCATCGAAACTTTGATCTGTTTTTTCCACTACAAATAATTTAAGTGGTTTTCCATCGTAAGTTCCATATGCTACAGGCCATGGATTAAGACCATTAACCTTACGTATTATTTGGTCTCCATTCATATCCCAATCAATTTTACCCATTTCTTTTTTTAGAAGTGGAGCGTATGAGCTAAGTGAATCATCTTGAACTTCTGCTTTAACCGTGCCGTCTTCTAGTTTAATTAATGTTTCAACTAAAATTTCAGCTCCCATAAGCATAAGTGTGTCATGAAGTTCACCTGCAGTAGTTGTGTTATCAATATTAGTCTTGGCCTTAATTAACATATCACCAGTATCAAGACCTTCACCCATATACATTGTAGTTATACCAGTTACATCTTCACCCATTACAATTGACCATTGAATTGGAGATGCACCCCTGTACTTAGGTAAAAGTGATCCATGTACATTGATACAACCATACTTTGGCGTATCTAATATTATCTTTGATAAAATCTGACCATACGCAACTACTACTATACAATCTGGATTTAGATCAACTATGATATCTTCAAATTCTTTTGTTTTAATTTTTTCGGGCTGGTATACTATTATATCATGCTCAAGCGCTGTAACCTTTACAGGTGGTGGTGTAAGTTTCTTCCCTCTTCCCTTTGGTCTATCTGGTTGAGTAAAAACCGCTACTACATCATGATTATCTATACATGCTTTTAATGATTCAACCGCAAAATCAGGTGTTCCCATAAAAATTATTTTCATATTATTCCTCTTCCTCTTCTTCCTCTTCTTCAAAATCAACCATAACAGCTTTATCCGTAAATAATACGCCTTCTAAATGGTCAATTTCATGACAAAATGCTCTAGCGAGTAAATCTTCACCTTCCATGATAACTTCATTGCCATCAATATCTTTCCCTTTAACTTTTACATAAAAAGGTCTAACAACTCTACCAGCTTTTCCTGGAAGTGATAAACAACCTTCAATCTCATTTTGAGTGCCTGACTCTTCAATGATTTCAGGGTTAATTAGAACCTTAACTCCCTCTTCATCATATAAATCAATTACTATAAGTCTTTTCAAAAGACCAATCTGTGGAGCCGCAAGACCGATTCCATCAGCAGCATACATAGTTTCAATCATATCTTCAACAAGATCCTTTAACTTAGTATCAAATTTAGTGATTTCTCTAGATTTTTTACGAAGAACCGCGTCCTCATCTGTTCTTATATTACGAATTGCCATATTTCCTCCTTCTAATAAAAATACCATAATCATGTTAACAATATTTGAACATAACATTAAAATTGCATGTCGATTGTATGTCTTTTGTAAAATTACTCATACAATTTAATTATAAGGTATTACTAGTGTTTATGTCTATTGAAATAGCAACTTCTCCAACTCTTATTTCGTCTCTTTTATTGATAAGAGTTGCTCTTAAGAGCTTACGAATAAGTTTTTCATCATTTGGAATGTATTTCATAATTATATGCCATCGATACTTCCTCTTTATTTTACTATAAACCGAAGGATTTGGTCCTATTAATTCAACATTTGTAATCGAATTTTTAACTATTGTTGCGTTTAAGTATCCAAAAGCCTTTTTTGAACTCTCAATTGCATCAGATTCGTTTTCTGATACAAATAACATATTGCATATTTTGTAAAAAGGTGGATATTTGAACGTTTCCCGAAGTTTCATTTCTGATTTAAAATATCCATTGTAATCATGAGCCTGAGTGTAGCCTATTACATAATTATCAGGATCATAGGTTTGAATAACCACCTCACCTGCAAGTTCTCCACGACCAGCACGACCAGCAACTTGTGTTAGTATCTGAAATGTACGCTCGCCAGCTTGAAAATCTGGAAAATTAAGAGATGAATCAGCATTGATAACACCAACAAGAGTTACATCAGAAAAATCAAGTCCCTTAGCAACTATCTGTGTTCCAATTAATATATCTATCTCTTTATCTTCAACTCTACGGATTATCTCCTCAAGTTTACCCCTCTCTTTTGAGATTGTACTATCTATCCTGGCAACTTTTGCCTCTTTAAATTCTTCAATAACAAGCTCTTCTAGTTTCTCAGTTCCAACACCAAAGTACTTATAGTACTTACTCTGACACGATGGACATTCTTTAGTTACAGAAACCTCATAGTTACAGTAACTACACTTAGCCTTGTTTGCACCTTTAAAATAGGTCAGTGATATATCACAGTCTGGACACTTCAGAGTAAATCCACACTCACGACAAGATATAAATGTTGAGTATCCTTTACGATTTAGAAGCAGTATGGTTTGTTCACCACGACTTAGTCTTTCATTTATAGCCTCTTTAAGTTTAAAACTAAAAATAGATTTATTGCCATCAAGTAGTTCTTCACGCATATCTACTATATTTACCTTAGGTAGCTTAGCATTGTTATGTCTATTTTGTAATTTATGAAGATGATATAAACCTGTTTTAGAATAATAATTCGATTCGACTGACGGTGTAGCACTACCTAGTACGATTTGAGTATTGTGAAGATATCCAAGATACCTTGCTATATCAATAGTGTTGTATTTTGGACTTGTGTCACTCTTGTATGAGCTTTCATGTTCTTCATCAAGTATAATTAGACCAAGATTTTCAACTGGTAAAAATACTGCACTTCTAGCACCTACTATAATCTTATAAACTCCTTTTCTAACCAACTCCCACTGATCAAAACGTTCTCTTGGAGTAAGCTTGGAATGGAATACTACTACTTCTTCAGGAAAATGAGCTGATATACGATTTATAAGTTGTGGCGTAAGTGATATCTCTGGCACAAGAACAATAGAACTTTTATCTTGTCTAAAATTAAGTTCGATTAGTCTAATATAAACTTCCGTTTTACCACTACCAGTAACTCCATGTATAAGATGAGTCGAAAACTCTTCTCTATCATGGAAAATCTTAATCTCATTAAATACCTTTTCTTGCTCTATGTTCAATTCTTTCCTTGAATTACTATTTGAATTAACGTAAAGATCCGCCTTTTTATATTCGCGTTTATCTTTAGTTATAATTATTCCTTTTTCAACTAATTTATCTACCATAGACTTTGTTATAGCCAGTTCCTTTTTAAGACTTAGGTACATTGATTCACCACTTACATATAGAAAACGGATTAATTCGAGCTGTTTTGTACTGTTTTTAGGAATCTTTGCTACTAAATCACTTAAATTTTCATTGTCATGATTAAGAGCAACAACACGATCAAAGTTAGCGGCCATTTTTTCTATAACCGTAGTTTTAAACTTTACAACTTCAAGTTTACATAATCTTTTTATGCAATCCAATTCTTCGTCTTTATTATCTGATGTTAGACCTTCAAGTGACATCACATCTTTTTTTTCTAATTTTTCAATTATAGAATTTTCCATTTCACTAACATCTATAAGATTTAGTCTCACTTTATAATCATTGGCTAAAAAGTACATATCTTTAAAATTAAGATTAGATGATGGAGGTGTAACCAGTCCTATTGCTTCTGTATATGAACATAGGTACTTAGTTCTCATATATGAAACTAACTTAAACTGCATCTCTGATAAACTATGAAATTCAGGCAAAACCTCTCGGATAGGTTTTAGTTTTGGATACTCTGACTCATCTAAGACTTTTACCACATATCCTTGATAAAACTTATTGCCACGTCCAAAGGGAACAACAACCTTATCGCCTACTCTAACACTTTCTATTTTATCAGGAACAATATACGTAAATCCTCTATCAAGTTCTTTTGAATAAGTAGTTATAACTACTTCAACAAATCTCTTAAGCATACTGAACCTCCTAAATAGTTTCTAATATTCGAATTACATAAATCGATAAGCTTACTTACAAGAAAGCTTACTTATTATCAAGAAAAGGTTAACATAATATAATTACGTCAACCTCTTTTGCTTTATAAAATAGTATCTATTATAAATTTAGCGATATCTAACTTACTAAGCAAACCAGACTCACTAATATTACCATCTTTATCTATTACACTTACTATGTTGGTGTCTGACTTAAATCCGGCACCAGCTTTAGATATATCATTTACTACTATATAATCTAAATTTTTCTTTTTGATTTTCTCTTTAGCATAATCTATTATATCATTTGTTTCAGCTGCAAAACCTACTAATATTTGATTTTTTTTATTATTTCCAAGCTCACTTAGTATATCAATTGTTCTAGCAAGCTCTATTGTTAAGTCATCAGATGATTTTTTCACTTTTATATCAGATTTATCTTTTGGAGTATAATCAGATACAGCAGCGGCCTTAAATATATAATCAACATCACTATGTTCCATCACTGCCTTATACATATCTTCAGAGCTTCTAACTTGTATAACATTTACAGCAGATGGTGTTTTTATATGAGTTTCACCAGTCACTAAAGTAACCTCTGCTCCCATCTGTAGTGCGACTCTTGCAAGAGCATAGCCCATCTTACCCGATGAATTATTTGTTATATATCGAAATGGATCTATATCTTCAATTGTTGGCCCCGCAGTAACCAAAACTTTTTTTCCTTTTAATTTGTCGCTTCTAAGTAATAGATCAACTGTTCTTTCAACAATAATCTCTGTATCTTCAAGTTTTCCTGCGCCGGTGTCTCCACAAGCGAGCCTACCAAATGCTGGCGCAACAAAATTATATCCAAGTTCTTTTAGAGATTCTATGTTTCTCTGTGTAATTGGATTTTCATACATATTTGTATTCATAGCTGGTGCTATAAGTACTGGTGCTTTAGTTGCCATAAGTGTTGTAGTTAACATATCATCAGCAATTCCAGCATTTATCTTACCTATTACATTCGCTGTACACGGTGCTATTAAAAACACATCTGCTTTTTTAGCTAATGCTATATGTTCAACATCCCATGTTTTAGGATCTTCAAACATATCTGTTACTACGTAATTTTGAGAAATCGATTGTAGTGTCAAAGGTGTTACAAACTGTGTTGCACCTTTAGTCATTATAACATTAACATTTATACCTAGCTTTCTCATTCTACTTGCTATATCAGCCGCTTTATAAGCTGCAATACCACCAGTTACTCCTAAGACAACATTTTTACCCTTTAACATTATATCACTCCATTCGTTGTTATATAAATACATGATGAAAATTTTACTTGCGAAGGCTTTTTTGCTTTCTCCAAAAATCACCGCTGTGCGGTGACCGACTTCGCTTAATCTTAAATTTTTCATCCAGGTTCATGATGAAAAAATTTACTTGCGAAGCCTTTTTTGCAATTAAAAAGCTAATGAGTTTCCTCATTAGCTCAAAACACTCAATTTATCTAAGGTTATATAAACCTAGCTTAGAGTTACTCGTCGTCGTCTTCTGTTACTGGGTATACACACTCGATTTTATCTTGGTAAAATTCATTTGTAGCAATTGTAACAGCTTTTTTAGAATCTGTTTCTATCATTGGCGAGTCGCCTTCAACGATTTGTCTAGCTCTCTTTGCTACAGCTATTACTAAAGAATATCTACTTCCAGCTTTATCGATTAATTCGTTAATTGGTGGTGTTAACATCCTATCTCCTCCTTAAACTCATTGATTAGTTCTGCCATATTATCAACAACTTTATGTTTTTCAGCCTCAATAATACTCATCAATTTTTTTGTTGCGCTCTCAATCATATCATTTATAACATAATAATCATAGTCTTTAATGAAAGAAATCTCATCTATTGCGCTAGAATATCTAATTTTAAGAGTTTCTTCAGTCTCAGAGCCTCTTCCAATAATTCTATTTTTCAATTCTTCCATTGATGGAGGTAATATAAATACAAATACACCTTCAGGA
>JBARWW010000255.1:0-12722 GCA_049647005.1 Acidaminobacteraceae bacterium
TTCCATATCCATTAACAAACTCATCGCCATTTTCATATGTAACTCGTTCTCCTATATTTCGTATACTATATTCATATTCCCCACTATTTATATCTTGAAGTTCTAGGAAATTTCTATCATAGTAATGAGCTTGACCAGTTAAAAAAGCCACTTGTCCAAATGTTGAACTAAAGCTAGCAAGGTCAACGACTCCATTATCTAGTTCAAATCCCTTAACATCCCTATATTCAAAGTTATACGCCAAAAACGTTAAAAAGAATGTCATCAGTATAAGAATGACTGCCAATGTTATCCTATGTTTGTTTTCTATCTTCATCATAACTCCCAATGATTATGTATTTTTTGAAATTGTAATTCCTATATATTATACTCTAAAACACCCTAAAAGTGTCCATTACATATTCATTACCCCTTTTTTAAATACAAATAACGCTTTTCATATTTTTAAATTTTCTATTTACTTATCGAATTATTTTGAAAAACAACTACATATATTCATAAAAAAACACTTATCACAATAATAAGTGATAAGCGTTTATCATATGTTTCTAGTTATTTATTTGTTACTTAAAATCTCTTCTTGCTCTTTTACATATTCGAAAATTCTCCCCATATCCTCTTTAGACATAAGACCCTGTACTCCGCCAATTAGATTTCCATATCTATCTAAAAAAATCGAAGTTGGGAATGATGAAATATAATACGCTCTTGAAAGATCTCCATCACTATCAAGTGCTACATCAAAAGTATAGCCACCTTCTTTAATGTATTTTTCAACCAAGTCTCTAGATTCTTCTACATTAACAGCTATAATTTCTAAACTACTATTTTCATCTGCAAAAGCTTGCAGATTTGGCATTTCATCCTTACAATACCCACACCACGTTGCCCAGAAGTTTATAAGAACGTATTTACCTTTGTAATCTTCAAGAGTAATATTTCCACCATCTAAATCTAGATTTTCAAGGGAAAAATTTGGTGCTAATTTATTTATTTCTAATATTCTATCTTCTTTAACGAAATAAGCTTCGTCTAATACGTCTTCATCTAGCACTTCACTTGTAACTATCTTTTTTTCAGCATTTTCTTTATCTAAAGCCTCTAGCTCAACGTCTTCTGCTTTTGAACAACCGCCAAGACCGACTAGAGTAAGCATAAGTAACAAAATCCATATCTTCTTCATATAATTCTCCTTAATATTAACCCCTAAATAATAATCTACATTGTTCACATTTTTAGGACTTTTCAATTTAATAACTCTATTTAGCTTGCTTACTTTAACTATACCCATTAAATTAAGTCCAAAAAAAATTATAATGAAAGCTCTTTTTTCTATTAAAATCCATATCCTCTTCAGCCGAAACACCTGCTATATACATAACGTATGCTGGTATAAGAGGCAAAAAACAAGGTGAAAAGAAGGATAATACTCCAGCTATAAACACAAGTAAATACGACGTTTCTTCAAACATAATAACCTCCAACTACAACTTCTTACAACTTTTCTATCTGTTTGTACTACAACTATACAATAAACATATGACTATAATTAGTATCATAGTTAAAATCCTTGTAAAATTGTAAGTGTTTTCAATTATAAAAAAGGTGCTGTAGAAATTAAATTTCCTACGGCACCTCTGTATACATATTTTACTGTAGTCTAATATAACTTAAGCGTCTAATTTTTCATTTGACTGATCATTAAAGACGTTTCCAAAAGCTGATCTTAAATAGTAGCTCAATGTACTTTCATCAAAGTGACTACCATCATGGATTTTACCAAGTTTTTTTGTAATAGCTTTCTTCTCACCAGGAACAATATAACCAAGAACTGTTGACTCTGTCATATCATTTTCCTCAACATAATTTCCAACTATAACTTCAATAGACTTTTCTTTTCTAACTAACTTAAGATAATTTTCACCTATAGTAAACTCAACTATGCTCAATTCATTTTCTAGATCAATAACAATGGCACCTTTTGATGAGTCAATTACTTCAGCGATTTCTGCCTTTATATCTTTGAAGTAGTTTAGTATATACTTCTCAACATCGTTAAGTTGATTTTGTTCCCTTTTCTCTTCTTTAGTTCTTTTAATATCTTCACTGTAATGTTCTTTTAGCTGTTTAACTAAATCTTCTTTATAGTTGTAGTAGAAATGTACACTCATAAACCCATCTCCTTTGTATCAAATTATTATCATTTATTTTAATTGAAAAGTCTTATAATATGTATACCCATAATTTTCGTGAAAAACATATATTAAGTAAACTTTCTTTATAAAAACAAAAAAACTGTGTGGCAAATCTAACATTGTGATTTATTGCATATTTAAGTAGATATTAATTTTGATGAAAATCTGTTAATATAACTTTTTCATCACAAGGATTAGCTAGGTAATATAATGAAACTCACTTGATTATTATTCGCTTTAAAGTATACGATGTTAATTAATGGGATTTGTTAACATCAATTCGACAAACAACCTAGTGTTTGCAACGTTAATTGTTGCTTTTGCTAGGATTCACATGTACCATACAATGCTTTATCTTCCTATTACTTTCTTCAATTGAGTCATGCACTTCTTCTGCTATAGCATGAGCTACTTTAACTGTAAGATTTTCATATACAGCTATTTCAAGGTCTACATATATACGATTTCCATGAATTCTTGTTTTAAGCATATCTATGCTTTGAACACCTTTTACAGAACTTATAACTGAATTGATTTTCTTTACAGTATTATCATCAGCTGAAACATCCATAAGTGCTTTAACTGATTGTAGATATATATCAACGGCTACTTTCATAATAAGCGCTGCTATACCAAATGTAACCACAGGTTCAAGGATTGTATATCCCAAAAGTGCCCCACCTACACCAATAAATGATCCAAGTGATGATAGAGCGTCTGATCTATGATGCCATGCATCAGCCTTTAAAGCAGAACTATCAAGTATAATTGCACCATTTAAAGTATATCTATACATCCATTCTTTTACTACCATAGAAAGTATAGCTGCAAACAATGGAAGTATAGTTGGTTTTACTATGACCCCACTTTGAAGTTCTTTAGTTGCTGAGTATGCAAGCATAATAGCTGTTATAAAAAGTACTGTAGCAAGTAACTTACCCATAACAGGCTCATACTTTTCGTGACCATACTGGTGATCAGCATCATCGACTTTATCCGACATCTTAACACCAACATATGCAAGCACTGTTGTAATAACATCAGATATCGAGTGAATACCATCAGCAATAAGCGCCCCACTTCGTCCAAATATACCAGCAAGTATCTTTATAATTGACAGTAATATATTTACTGCTATACTTACAAATGAAATTCTATTTAGTAATTTATTTCTATCCATATCGCTCTCCTTATTTTAAAACCATAAGATAGGTCTATATATCTTATCCCCAAACTAGAATAATTTAAACACACTATCAAAGTTTAATATCAAAGTCAATATAAGCGAGATCACACCACAAACTGATCCAAACAGATAAAACTTCTCCATTTTTTTTCTTTTTTTAAGTTCTTCATATTCATATTCCCACGCCTTTTTATGGCTACCTGTTATCTTTTGATTTATATTTTTACCAGATAACTTTAGTATATCCATTCGACTTTTTTCAAATTCCAATTCTTTTGTTGTTTTTTTCATAAAAATACTCCTTAAAGTATAACTGTATTTGTAAGTTCTTTATCTAAAAATGCCTCAAGTTGGGATTTGTGACATGTAAACATTATGATTTGTCTATCTTTTGATATCTCAAGTAACAACTTTTTAAGAGTTTTTATTCTATCAAAATCCCAGTTTACAAATATATCATCAAGTATAATTGGTAGATTGTGTTTCGTATCATCACATAGATGCTTTATAATAGCTAATCTAAAGCAGAAATAAAGCTGTTCCCTTGTTCCTCTTGAAAATCCACTATCTATACTTTTTTCACCAAATTCACTTCTTAATATTAACTCATTTGTCTCACTCTGCATATATACTTTTTCATACTTATTATCAGTTATAATAGAAAAGTAGTCACTAGTATTTTTAAGTATATCAGGTTGATTTTCATCCCTAAAGTCTTTGTCATAGCGTGATATAGTCTCCCTACTTGTAGTTAACATAGCTCTTTTTATCATAAGCTCACCGCGCTCTGTTTTTAGTCGTTTTAAACTTGCAAATAAATCATCTCGTTTATCTGTAGAATATAGGTTTTCAACTTTTTCATTTAGTTTTCCGACATTATTCTCTATTATATTTAACTCCTCTATTAGTTCACTTGATTTAAGTTTCAAGTTTGATAGGTAACTTGTAGAAAACTCAGCACCACTTGACTCTAGTGAATTTATATCTTCTATTTTTGAAACTATATCAAGCACAGAACCAAGCGCCTCTTCCACCTCACATGCTTTATCCACTCTTAGTTCATCTATAATTAGATTTTCTAGCGATTCATGATCTATGCCAAAAAAGTCATATGCATATTCAAATTTACCATCTAAAACCCTACTCCTATTTTCTTTTTCTTCTAGCAAATCATTATATCTATCCTTTATTTCTTTTATTCTATCTTCAGATGATTTTCTACTTAGTTCTTTTATTTTTATGTTTTCTACATTTATAATAAATTCATCTAAAACAGTATCTAGAGTTATTATACTTACCTCTTCACTTGAAAGTCTTTTATCTTCAAGCGTTATTACTATTTTATTCCAAACATCGACTTTCACCTCATCTAAAAGTTCAATTTCAGTTTCCACCTTTAAAATTTGAGCATGTATCTCTTTTAACTTAAATATTTTTTCAAAATAACTTTTATCTATGGTCTCTATAAATATACGAGGAACAGGTAGTTCACCTAGTAAAAGTTCTATATTTGCGTCATATATACTAAGTTCTCGTCTATCGGACTTATAGTCTTTATAAATTTTCATAAGTAAAGCACTTAATGCTATACTTGTTATATAAGCAATTTGTTTGTAGCCAAGGTATAAGCTAGCTATAATTAATACAGTCATAAGCACTGGCAAAGTTAACATTTTAAATATGCTCATATCATCATTTATGTATGACTTTTTTTCTTCATCGTCTATATATTTCTTTAGCGATATTACATCTAATGATTCTAAAAATTTCATATTGTATTTACTTAAGTCTTTTGAAAACAGCTCTTTTCCAAGCATATTTCTAGATAATATAGTCTCAGAATGTATAGTTTTTTTATAATCAATATCCCTTATAATTTGACGCAAATTCGTAATATATCTTTTAGCAATTATATAATTGGGTCTTTTTCTTAGTAATTCTTTTTCACCTTCATCTAAAAAATCAACTTTTAAGATTTCACGCTCTATATCTAATTTTAACATTTTCAAATTTTCGTCTTTGCTTCTAATTTCGCCTCTTAGTAATTTTATACTTTTAATATGATCTAAAAGGCTGTTAAAACTATGTTGTCTAAAGCCTATTTCATCTCTTAACTCTTTAAGAAACTTATTTTGCTTAAATATATCCATAAGCTCAATTAACCTACTATTTCTACTATTAAGCTCACATAATTCGCTTACTTTTTCTTTTTTTATTTTATTAATTTCTTCTAGCTCGATTTTTGATTTAAAGTATTCGTCAACACTTTTTTCAGAGTTACGAATCTCAGTTTTAATTTCCCGAATCTCATTATCAATTTCTTTTACTCTGTAATTGCCTCTTCTATTTTCTCTATATATATCATTCTCTTTTGACTGAATATCTTTTATAACTTCGCTTGGTGCGTTTAAAAAATCAAGCCCATAGTTTTCTACCAAACCATCAAATACAAGCTCCATAGAACGATTACTCAGATTATTCATATCATCTAGTGTAACAGCATATACCTGCTTAAATATATCTTTGGAAATGTGAGATACATTTTCAAGAGCTTTATTGGCAATTGCTTTAATCTCACCCTCAAACATAACATTGCCTTCAGGCTTATCTGCTAATTTTCTGGTTACCGAGATATTTTTGCCCGTATCAATTTCACCCTCTAAATATATCTTACTATCATCCCACGGTTTATAGCTGTGATTTTCTAACTTTGCAGGTGAAAAACCAAATAGCAAACTTCGTAGAGCCTCATGTATAGTCGATTTACCAGCCTCATTACCACCGTAGATGATATTAAGATTTTTTTCAAAAGATAAGTCTTTATCCTTTATAGCACCAAAGCTTTTAACATTAAGTTTTTTTATCATAAAATCACCTCTTTATTAGTGACTGAAGCATACTTTCTCTGATCTCTTCAACACACTTTACTATATCTATTTTGCTTATATCAACTCCGTTTTTACTAAGATTTGAAATCAAATCATTCGCCACCCTATCAGTATCTTCATCAAACTTACTCAGCATATAACTTAAAAAATGTCTTTGATTAACTACATCTTCACTCTTATAATCTAAACTAACATCATCAATTTTAATAAGAAGATAATCCGATTCAATACTCATGTTAAGTTGCTCTGATATATACTCAATTTCATTTTCTAAGAGATTCATAAGGGTGCTTGATACGTGTCCGCTTAAATTTATTCTAAGTAATGTGTTCTTAAAATTGTAGTCTTTAAGTTCTCTTTTCACCTCTGTCTTAATATGTTCTATTAGATCTACATGATCTTTATCTTCGCTCCCAATCTTAACTTCTACTGTTTTATATAGTTTACTTGAAAAATTCATGTGTTTTATGCTAGTTCCATACTTATCTATCTCAACATAATTGCCACCACGCTCTCCATCTTCTTTAAAACTTAAGGCCTGAAGAGAACCGCAGTATGCAATGTTAGTATCCTTATATACTGATGGTAGATGTATATGCCCAAGAGCAAAATAGTTATAATTTTTACTTATTAAATCTTCATATGTTGTTGGAAGATACTTATCGTAGCCACTAGAAGAAATAGCTGATTCAACGAAGCAGTGGGCAACACCTATATTGTAACTAGTGTCATCTTTTGCACAAGGATAGTTCTTTATAAGATTCTCATTCATCTTTTCAAATTCATGTCCAACTCCATATACATTATATAAGTCACCATCTTTTGATTTAAGATTAATTTCACTTACACCAGCCTTATCAATAATTATCATTTCTTCTCTAAAAGTTTTCATAACATTATCTTGTATAAGAGTTAAGTTATCGTGATTTCCAAGCACATATATTACTTCTATTCCTTTGGATCTAAGTTTTCTAACTAAAGCTATGAAGAAATCAAAAGTTTTAGGCCCAATCGGTCCAAAATCAAATAGGTCTCCAGCTATAATAACTAGATCAATTTCATTATTTATTGAAAACTCTAGAGCTCGCTGAAAACTTTTTTCAATACTACCTTCAAGGAGCGAGCGTAGCGCACTATTTTTTGATCTATAACTATATCCTAAATGTATATCACCTAAGTGTAATATTTTTATCAATTTAAACACTCCTTCTAGAGTAAATCTTCTGTTTTTTCTTCTTTTAATTGTATCAAATGAACTACTTACTTACTAGCTTCTATAGATCTAAACTGTAATACAATTGAAATTAATATAAACTGTATTTATTGGCAAATAAATTATATAATGGTAATTAGAAGCATTCAATTTTGTGCTTATTTCAAATAGTTTGCTATTTTAAGCTTGTTTTATGAAAATAAATCATTTATTTTGAAAAACCTCTTAAAATAAAAAGGACTTTGTATTATAATAAAGGAATATTGTTATATGGGACTTAATTCATTCTGTACTTAAGATAAATCTCATAATATCAATAATTTGAGCGATTATAAAAGATTTAATTAATACATTAGAAAGGTGGGATTAATATGGGTGATAGTTATAAACATAAATTTAACGTTCTTGAAGTATTTGAAAAAAATGATTATCAAAATATACTTATGGGAACAAAAAAAAATAGCATTGATGATGTTGTTGTAATCAACGTTTTCAAAAAAGGTTTTTTAATTAATGATAAATTTCTTAACAACTTAAAAAATTCTTTAGCTAATTTAATACATATAGAAGAAAATGATACTGAAATAATTGCTGTTACTGAGTATAAAGAGGGAATTTCATTCTCAAATTTCCTTAGTTCGGCAAATTTAAATATCGATGATAGAATTCATCTTATTCATCAGTACTTAACTGATTTAACAAACTATGATGTTTTTGATGACTACTTTACAAATATCTTTGTTGATGAGAATCAAATAATATCAAAGAATGGTGAGTTTCATTTAAATGAGCTTCTTATATTAGATAAAGGAATCGAGGGTACAACTCCTTTTGATAAAATAACATCTAAGATATCCACAACAATCAATAAAATTGCAAGTGATTCTGATGATATAGACAAGTCTAGTGATGACTACAAGAAATTCGCTTTATTTATTGGCGACTTACAAAATAATTCCATTTCAGCTACATCAATTGGATCTATATTAACTGCTTTTAATCAAACCTTTAATGATAAAAACTTTAAATCAGTAAAGACATCTGCATCTAATGCAACTCTAGTTAATAGTTTAGGTGCTGCTGCAGTTGCTAGCGCTCTACTTGGCGGAGCTTCATTTGCTGCAAATAATCCGATTGACAAAGTTACGCCTGAAAATATAGAAACTAATATAGATTCACCTATGCTAGACTCTAACACTAGCCAAGTACAACAAGCACCTAATCCTATTATAGAGGGACAGGTTCATATAGACGAAGTTCCTAAAGTAGAGTCCACGCAGCAAGAAAATTCTTCTTCTGAAGTAGAAATAGATGATGTGGCTAGTGACACTATGAAAGAGACTGAGCTTGATAACATACTAGTTGTTGATGATACTCCTGAACCAGTCGCTTACGAAGATAACCCCAAAAGCAAAAAAGGAATTATTATAGCTGTAGCTATAGCTTTACTTGCTGCATTAGCCATATTTATACTTCCTGGTTTATTTGCTAAAGATGTAGCACCAATCGCTTCATTTGAGAGGGTAACTTTTGAAGATTCTATTAAATTTGTTAATACTAGTGTTGCAAGTGGAAATAACAATGAAATAGTAGCAGCTATTTGGAAAGTTGTTAAAGATGGTGAAGAAAAATATAGTTCGGATAAATTAGATGCTATTAAACTTAGATTTGACTCTGAGGGAGAATATATAGTAAGCCTTAAAGTACAGGATACAAATGGTCTTTGGAGTGAAGAATACTCTGAAACAATCCTTAGTGAGCCAGAAGATCCAAGTACAACTGATCCAGTTATCTCTGAGACTAAAGAAAAACTTGATTCACTAGCTATAGATACAAGTTCTAGTAGTAATGTATCTTATGATAGTGAAATTTATAGAAGTGGAAGCAAATCTATCAAATTAGACTTAACTCAAAATAGTGGTACTGGTGAGTTTATGTTAGAAAATCTTAATTTAGAGAAAAATACGACTTTATCTATGTGGATACTATCAGATAAAACTGAACCTATTAACATTGAGTACACAGGTTACAGTGGCGACGCTGTTAAATTTGTAAAAGAACTTAATTACACACCTAAGCTTGCTAACTCGTGGGATATGGTTGAGCTTAAGATGAACTCAGCAGGTGTGGATAGATTGAAACTAAAATTCACAGCTCCAGGATCTACAATTTGGATTGATGATATTGATACAAGTTCTTACAAATAAATAATTAAAAATTCAAAGTAGCTAACAGTTAAAAAAATTGTTAGCTACTTTTTTTATTAACTGTTAAGTTATGTATTTTATTTTTTAAATCATATATAAAAAATGGCTCTATAGTAAAATTACTAAGGCTTTATAAAACAAAAAAATAAAAGGTAGACCTAGTTTTTTTTATCTCTAGTTCTACCTTTTAGCAATCATTTTCAATTAAACAAGTACACCTATATATTTCAAATATTTCTGGCGGAATCATCTCCCCAAGTTAAAATTTCACTAATTATAAGTCTAATACTAAGTATATTATCACCAATCACTCTGGTGGAATCATCTCCTTTTAAGTAAAGCTGTTCATTTTTAAATATATCATTTCTATATATACTGTGGTGGTATCACCTCAATTATTCTCTAGTCTATGATAAATCTATTTATTATCTTTTTAAGTTGTTCACTTAAGTTTCTGGTGGACTCACTCCTTATATATTCACTACCTATGTTTTCTAAAACTAAATTTTTTGTTATTTGATTTATCATTTGGGGTGTTCGCTTAAGTCTATATTAGACACACTCCATATTATCTTTAAAATTTTAGTATTTTTCAACAAATAAGTTTCAGTTTTGAATTGTTAACTTAAGTTTCTGGTGGACTCACTCCTCAAATTTTCTATAAATTATATGATAATTCAATTCAATAAATTAATAATTTCTATCGTTTTTCTTTTTAAGTTTCTTCTGTGTCCACCTCTCTTGTTTGTTTGTATCACTAGTATAACACAATTAACTGAAAATTCAAGCTATTCTGAATAAGTAGTTTTTTTGTCAATCATTCCACACAAGCATTACGGTTGTTTTGAAAAGTTATCAAGAATAAAGCTACTCACAAATTTTTCGATATCTGAATCCAAATTTTTCACACCTAAAATTGCCTTTGGATCATTAGCTGTTTCCATAACAGAAAAGTTTGGAGGAAGATGAAAGCCTTTGTTGATATTTAACGCATCTATAATCTGCATAGCTACACAATCACTACCTGAATTGCCGGATACTATAAGGCCATAAATCTTCTTATTATTGAAACTCATAATTCTATAAAGTACTGTTAATCTATTTACGACAGCCATAAGTTTTGCACTTATACTATCATTATAGTTTGGTGCTATAAATATAAGTATGTCCGCTTTTTCAACCTTTGGAAGAATTTCTTTTACCATTGGTCCACCATAAAAACAGCTTCTAGTTTGAGCATAATGCATACACGTTGTAAAATCACAACCTTTGCAATCTAGCACTGTACCATCTTCAACATGGAGTTCATCTATATCTATTTGCAAGCTATCACTTAACTCATAATTAATTTTTTCTTTTATTTTGTGCCAAAGCATCATTGTGTTTGAATTTTCATGACTACTAGCATGTAGCACTAACACTTTAGGCTTATCATAAGTAATGTTTTTGTATTCTCTAAGGCGATTTGCTTGTTTTAAACACATATCAATCGCTATTTCTCTGGTAGTCTTGTCTATAGTCTTTTGCCACATTAGGTAATTATCAAGACTAGCAGTTGCTTCTATAACACTATGACCTATAAATGAAATACCTACACTATTACATATCAAGATAAACTTCCTTGAAAAACTTTTAGTATATAACTCTGATTTACTTTTTATAAATAAAGCTGCTACCACATCTCTAAAACTATCTGAGTTAGAGTTATCAACTAATATTTCTAGCAACTCTAGAGCCTTATTGTTTACTCCAATAGAGTTCAGATCCATAACAAATATAACTTTGCCACTTATATGTTTGCAAAACGCTTTATCAATAGTTGTATCATTTTTGATTATTGAAACGACGTCACCTTCCTTTATAGAAAACTCCGTCATTTCTTTTAATTCATCACTATAATCTCCAAAAACTATATAATTTAAATTACTCATTTTTTAGAACCTTATAGGCATCAGTAATTCTACTTGCAAGTTTTTCATCTAAAATGCTTCTTTCAATTTCCATACCCGATTTCGATAACCTATTTCTAACTCCAAAGTAGCAACCATCAAGATATACTGCACTATAATGCCACTTGCCAGTTAAGGTATTTATAATAGACAAGGCGCCACTAGATAATGCTGGAGCGATAAATGGTTTATATCCGAAACCTCGTATATCCATGTTTGCATTAACAGTTTTATATGTTACATTCTTCGATAATTCATCATCATAACTTTCTATATCATTTGCTATTACAAGCTCTTTTCCATGTGGCCCATAGGCTCTAGAGTTCTTATATTCATGTCCACTTGATTTAAGATAGTATAAACTCCTCGCATACATTACACCAAGTCCATATCCACGAACTTGCTCTGGAAGTAGTCCTTTGTAATCCAAGTTTCCCTCGTAGTCTTTATTACTCTCTTCATATGCTACGTAACATAGTTGATCCACAGGGTCAGATACAACTGCAAAGATTCCTTTAAATTTACTTTTTCTAGCTTCTTTTGCATATATAGATACAAGCTTTGAGTTTGAAGCAAGTTGATATTTTCTTACATCTTTAACTTCTGATCCAACAGGTGGAACACCTTTAGAAGCACAAAAAACAAACATATCGCAATCAAATAAATTCTCATAACTTACTATATCAACATCTGGAAGTTCTAAATTATTTGGATCGATAATCTGATTAAGCTCAGCTTCCCATCTCTTAAGTTTATCCTGGTCAAGATCAAAGATACCTATAGAAGATATAGAGCTCGACCCTAAAAGCCTAAGCCCAATAAGTAATATACCACCAACATCTCCAAGGCCAAGTATATTAAGCCTTGCACGCTTACCATTTTTTATATTTTTTACAATAGAGGCTATATTTCTATCAAAATCCAACAGATAATTTTCCTCTAAGAATGTTGCATTTCCAGATTTTATTCTTTCCTTAATCCACCCGGGAAAATCATTACTATAATTAGATTTTAATATATAAGTCTCAAGTTTTTCTTGCTTTGGATTTATCGCTATAGCACGCGAGAACATTTTCTCTTTATA
>JBARWW010000256.1:0-7705 GCA_049647005.1 Acidaminobacteraceae bacterium
GAATACAATCATATATGGTATGTTAAACTTTTTAAATTGTTTAAGCATATTATCCTGCTCTTTTTTATCAAAATCACTTATATCATTTAGGTAAATCGCAAATTCGGTTCTTTGAAGAACTTTAAGAGTTCTCTCAATTCTAAGGCTACCGAGTTCACCGGCATCACCAAGGCCAGCTGTATCTATAAAGACAACTGGTCCAAGAGGTAAAAGTTCCATAGGTTTTGAGACTGGATCAGTTGTAGTTCCTGCTACACTAGAAACTAGTGAAACGTCTTGGCCAATAATTGCATTTATAAGTGAGCTTTTACCAGCATTAGTAGCACCATATATGCCTATATGAATTCTATTTGCACTAGGAGTTATATTTAAACTCATAAAATCACCTCCTTATAAGAACAAATCGCGCTCGCCATTTTCTATCTTTTCAAGATTTTTAAGTGTAAGATTTTTTATATCTTCACGCTCTATTTTATTAGCTTCATCATAGATAGTCTTTTTACCAGTAACAGCTAAGTCTTCGTCTCCGTAGTCGCATACAAACTCCATAAGAGTCATAAGTGCGTTAGGATTACATACGTTTCCGATTTGGCCAGACTTTGCAAGTTGCATAAATCTATCACCAGTCCGCCCAGATCTATAGCACGCAGTACAGTAACTCGGTATATATCCATCAGTAATTAAGTCTTTAACGACTTGTAGTGGAGTTCGCTCATCAGAAGTAATGAATTGACCAATGTCTTTTTTAGCGTCACTTTCTTTGTATCCACCAACACCAGTACATGAACCAGCGCTTACTTGAGAAACACCATAGTCTATAACTTCATTTCTCATCTCAACAGATTCACGAGTAGAAAGTATAATACCTGTAAATGGTACGGCAAGACGAATGATAGCAACTATTTTCTTGAATTCTTCATCAGTTACGATGTCAGGGAATTGCTCTAGTGACATTCCTTCTGCCTTTTTAAGTCTTGGTACTGATATAGTATGGAAACCAACTCCATGCTCTTTTTCAAGATGATCATTATGTAGCATAAGAGCTAAAATTTCAAATTTATAATCAGCAAGTCCAAATAGTACACCACCACCAACATCATCAATTCCGGCTTCCATGGCACGGTCAAAGGCTGTTAAGTGATAATTGTAGTCGCCTTTTAGGCATTTTGGATGCATTTCTTCGTATTTAGGTTTGTGATAAGTTTCTTGGAATAAGATATAAGTACCAATGTCACGAGCTTTTAGAGCCTTATAATTTTCAACCGTAGTTGCAGCAATATTTACATTTATTCTTCTTATATTACCATTAACATTTTCAGTTGCATATATAGTGTCAATTGATTCAAGAACATATTCGATTGGGCAGTTAACAGGATCTTCACCAACTTCTAGTGCGATTCTCTTGTGACCCATTTTTTCAAGAAGTTTAACTTCCTCTTGAATTTGCTCTGTATCAAGTCTTCTTCTAGGGAAGTCATTACATCTTTGATAACCACAATAAACACAGTTGTTAACACAGTGATTCGAGATGTAAAGAGGAGCAAACATAACAACTCTTTTACCATAAATTGTTCTTTTGATGTGTCCGGCTACAGAGTAAAGTTCTTTAAGTAAATCTGCATCTTCTATATATAATAACTTTGCTATTTCTACATGTGATAGACCACCAAAGTCTTTTGCTTTTTCAAGTATAGTTTTGATTTCTTCTTTTGATGTAATCTTATTATTTTCTAAAAGTTCACCTATATAATCATGATTTATAAACATATTATTTCCCCCATTCGCTGTGATCGCCACGGCCCATATCTACACTGTAACCAGTTGAGTTAATTCGTCCTTCGATACACTTTCTACAATGAGCTGCCTCATCGCCAGTACAAATCTTATCTTTATAAAGCTCATATAATTCACGTACGTTAGTAGGTGAAAGATTAGGCATAACAACATTTGCTCCAGCCCTAAGTGCTTTTTCACGTCCCTTTGGATCAAGCGTTCCAAGCGCAGTTGTTGAAGGAAGTAAGACACTTGGTAACATGAGCCTTGTTATAGCAAGCATAATAAGTGTTTTTTCAACAGTTCCCCCATCAGAAGATCCAAGTGGTGTATCTTCATGAGGTATAAATGGTCCGATTCCAATCATTTGTGGTTCTAAGTCCTTAAGAAATTTTAAATCGTTTACAAAGTCAGATGTTTTCTGATTAGGAAGCCCAACCATAAAGCCGGCACCAACTTGGTATCCAAGACCTTTAAGCATATATAAACAATTTTGTCTGTTTTCAAAACTCATATTTGGATGTATGCTTTCGTATAAATCCTTAGAAGCGGTTTCGTGACGAAGAAGATACCTATCAGTTCCGGCTTCTTTTAGCCTTTTATAAGATTCTATTGACCTCTCGCCAACTGAAAGTGTAATAGCAACATCAAAGTACTTGTCTTTTATAGATTTAATAATATCAACTAACATATCGTCATTAAAAAATGGATCTTCGCCGCCTTGCATTACAAAGGTTCTATAGCCAAGTCGATAACCTTCATCACAACAGTCGATAATTTGTTCCTTAGAAAGTCTATAGCGACCAACTTTATCATTTGAAGCTCTTATACCACAGTAATTGCAGTTTTGTTTACAGTAATTTGTAAATTCAATAAGACCTCTCATATATACTGACTTATCATAGTACTGCTCTTTTCTTTCTCTAGCAAGAGAGAAGAGTAGTTCATAATCATCTGTCGTAATTGTATCAATTAAAGTAGTAAGTTCATCTCTATTTAAATTGCTGTCGTCATATAACTTTTGTATTAATTTTTTGACTATACTCATATTTACTCCTTTTTCAAAAAAATAAAAAACTTCTTAGTTTAGTAACAAAGAAGTAAATAAAATCAATAGCAAAAAAGCCATGTCGTAAAGGTTGTTATCCTTAACTAAAAATGTGGCGTATTGATAATATAACTTCCTTATAGATTAGATTGCTCTTTTCTTTTAGGTAATAGTTTTTGTAAACAAGATAATTACACTAAGCAAAAACATTATTGTTAAAACAAAGTTTTGTCATTATATTGTTCTATAAAACTCGCAAAGTAAAATACTTTTTTTATTTTAAAAAAATTTAACAAAATAAAAGTAAATTATTTAGCAAGTTTTGTTTGTTAATAAGTTATCAAAGAATGAAAGCAAAGTCAATAAAAATTCGAAAAATTATTCAACCTCTTTTTTTGAAATAGAAGTTTTTACACTTATATTGGAAATGTTACCTAGTTTTCCGGTAAGGCTATTAATTTCATCAAGAGTGCCAACAACCGTAAGAGAAATGACGCTAATTCCTTCATTGTGGAATGGAATGCCCATTCTACCACGTATTATGGACTGATAAGAAGAAATTACTTCGTTGAATTGATTGTTATTATTTATAGGATCTTCCAGTATGGCAGATATAATTGCAACTCTTTTCATATTTATTCCTCCAAAGTATTATAAATTGTTAATAATATCATTTTACATAAAAACACAAGAATTTGAAAGGTCTATTAGATAATTTATAGTAGAGAAAAATTATAGCTTGCTATAAAAAAAATGTGATATGTCTTCATAGGAAAACACTTAAAATTATTTAGTATGTTGCTAAATAAAACGACTTGACAGTTTATATACATTTAATTTATAATCCATTTAACATAAAAAATTATGAACCGTAAATTTGGTTTGGGCAAAATATTAATTGCGGAAGGGGTAAAAATATATGAATTCTTTATTAACTATAAACACAACTAAACAACTTAATAAAACTGTATATTTTTATTTCTTTAGCTGGGGCTACTTATTTTTTAGCGCTAGTTATTTTACGTACAACAAATTAATATTACACCTCGCCAATATACAGGGAAAAGATAAATTTGTTCTAGTTTAATCATTATGATTACTTTAGGGGAGCTTCCGTATATTCGGAAGCTCCTTTTTTTTTATAACACAATTTCGAAGAAATTGTGCGGAATGAGCGAAAGTGCAATTTTGAAAAAATTGTGTGTAGCGATTGTAGGGCCCTTGAATTTCGAAGAAATTGTGCGGAATGAGCGAAAGTGCAATTTTTAAAAAATACTCTGCATAATTAGACAACAAACTTAAAATAAACATTCATAAAAAAGGTGGTGGGGCTTATTGTTTAGCTATGGATTTGTACAAGTGTCTGATGTAAAAAAACAACATTATTGTAAAAAAAGGAGAAATAAAATGAATTCAAATAAACCATACAAACTAGCAAGCAGAGAGCTTCATCCAGAGGATACAATTATAAAAGTTGCTAATCACGAAATCGGAACTGGATGTGCAACTATCATTGCAGGTCCTTGCAGTGTTGAAAGTGAAGAACAACTTATGACTATAGCAGTAGCCGTAAAAAAGGCAGGAGCGCATATGCTTCGCGGAGGTGCATTTAAGCCTAGAACATCACCTTATAGTTTCCAAGGACTTGGTGAAGAAGGACTTAAGATACTAAAGAAAGCATCCGAGTTAACTGGACTTCCTGTGGTAACTGAGGTTATGGATACTGAAGATTTTGATCTTGTTGAAAAGTATGCTGATGTACTTCAAATTGGGGCAAGAAATATGCAAAATTTCTCACTGCTTAAAAGAGCGGGAAGATGTAAAAAACCAATTCTATTAAAAAGAGGAATGTCATCAACTATAGAAGATTTCCTTATGTCAGCAGAATATATTATGGCAAATGGTAATCCTAATGTAATTCTCTGTGAACGTGGAATTAGGACTTTCGAAACATACCTACGTAACACATTAGATTTAGGTGTAGTAAGTGCCATACAAGAACTTAGTCACTTACCAATAATTGTTGATCCAAGTCATGCAACTGGAAGATGGAATATGGTTGCACCAGTCTCAAGAGCTGCAATTGCAATTGGAAGTGATGGACTTATGATAGAGGTTCATAATGAGCCAGAAAATGCATTATGTGATGGCCCACAATCTCTTTTACCAGAGACGTTCGAAAGATTAGTCTGCGTAGTAAAAAAAATAGAATTAGCACTTGCATAGGGGGAGGAAATTATGAAAATAAAATTAACACCACAGAGTTTAAATGGAGAAATTTCTCCACCGCCATCAAAGAGTCTTAGCCATAGAGCTATAATTGCAGCAGGACTTTCTAGCGGAGTAAGTAAGATAGATAATATAGCACTCTCAGATGATATAATCGCAACATGTGATGCTATGGAGAACTTTGGAGTAGTGATAAACAGACGTAAAAATAAACTTGAAATTTCATCGAGTGGGAAGCTTAGAAGGCCAATTCATCCAGTTAACTGTAATGAGTCTGGATCCACATTAAGATTTATGATTCCACTGTCAACTTTTGTGGATGAACCAGTTGTATATGATGGAGTTGGTGGACTAAGAACTAGACCTCTTGATCCATATGTAAAGATATTTAAAGAAAAAGATGTTAGATGTATTTATTCAGATCAGCTTCCCATGATTGTTGAAGGGCAGCTTACGAGTGGAAGATACGAGATAGCTGGAGATGTAAGTTCACAGTTTATAACAGGACTTATGTATGTTCTACCACTTATTGACGGGGACTCTGAGATAGTTCTAACATCAAATTTAGAATCTAAGTCATATGTTGATTTAACGATTGATACTTTAAGTGATTTTGGTGTAAATATAATTAATCACAACTATGAGAAGTTTGAAATTAAGGGTGGACAAAGTTTTGTTGCAAAAGATCACATAGTTGAAAGTGACTTCTCACAAGCAGCATTTTGGATTGTAGGAGCGATACTTGGTGGTAGTATAAATCTAAACAATATAAATTTAAACTCCTTGCAAGGTGATAGAGAGATACTAGATATAGTAAGGAGAATGGGTGCTGAGCTAAGTGAAGATGGTTCAACTATAAAAGTTTCAAAGTCGATGACCCGTGGAACCGTAGTTGATGCATCCCAGTGTCCTGATATAATTCCTGTTGTAACAGTTCTTGCAGCACTTAGTGAAGGCACTACAATTATAACAAATGGAGCTAGACTAAGAATAAAAGAGTCGGATAGATTAAAATCAATATGCACAGAGCTTAATAAACTTGGGGCAAGTATAGTTGAAACTGAAGATGGACTTGTAATAGAAGGGAAAAATGAACTCGGCGGTGGGGAAGTTGATAGTTGGGATGATCATAGAATAGTTATGAGCCTTGCTATAGCATCTATTAAGTGTAAAAATCCAGTTGTTATAAATGGATATAGAGCGATTGATAAGTCATACCCAAATTTCTTTGAGGATTTTGCTAAGTTAGGTGGAGAAGCAAATATATTGTAAGAATATATATTTCGGCTAAACAAATACGTCTAGCTATGATATCATCATAGGAAAGGCATTTTGAAAATAGTATTTGGAGGTCGCATTAATGGATATATTTTTTACCGTAGGATTAATTTACATCGGATTTGGCTATTTTGTTTCAATTAAGAAAAGAACCCTTTCTCCGAAGTACTATGAAAGACTTAAAGTGAAGTTCGAAATAAGAGATGAAAGACTATTTTTATCACTTGAGTCATTCTTCTACAAAATTACTGGTTTATCAGCTATGACTGGTGGCTTTGTATTTAATGTAACAGGAATTTTCGCTTATGGTGCAGTCACTGCTTTAGTACTTATAATCGCGTCTGTTATGTTTTATTACAAATCAAGAGCCAAATTACTAATTAAAAAGTAGAAAAACAGGAATTTAAAGGCAAAAATACTTTAGGTTCCTGTTTTTATATACTAATGATATGTTATATATATTCATATAGTGATATAATTAGGGATGAAAATTAAGACTTAAGCTTAAGTGAGGGATTGTATGAGGTTTTTTACAGAAAAATTAATTAAGCGATTAAAGCTAATGGAAAAATTCCCTTTTGTAGATGTAGAATATGTAGAGGATAATTGGACCAAAATTTATAAAAAGTTAATTAAAGAAAATATTGATCAGTTGCACGAAGAATTTCTTTTAGAATTTCCAAGATTAAAAGCATACTGTGATTTAGACGGATGTTTTATGTCTGAGAGGGGCATAGAAAGACGTGCGCTTGGAAAGCTTACATATGAAGCTGCTAAAGCAAGTCGTATGCTTGATGATGCTTGGAACTTATATGATGAACATCTAGAAAGTATAAAAGAAGATCTTCCATTAAATGTTAGGGGACTAGCTTTTAAATCACTTGCCTTATCGAGCATACTTGCAATTTCAATGGTAAATAAAGTTCTTGCAATAGAGCTTTGTGTTGGCGAGCTTACATGTGGATGTGTTGGTAACATAAAGATTATCTTTAAAGAAGTAAGTAGTGCGGAAATTTCAAGCAATGTTTTCTTAAACTGTTGGTATTATGAAGAATTTTCTTTATGTGAAGGTGGTTTTAAGCTTAATGTTTTAACTGAAAATGGCGTTATGGAAATAATAGCAGAAGATGTTGAGATAAAAAATATAAGATAAAAATGTAACTGTATATATGTTATAAAAAACGCCGTGACTATAAGTTTAAACTTATAATCACGGCCTTTTATCTATATATGTTTAGTTGGATTACAAGGTGAAGCTACAAAAAATTTGTAACTTGGGATGAACTTTGAAGAAATAGCAACTTAGTAATATAAAGTCGAAACATTTGTTAATATAAAGGAAAAAATGAGCTAATATGTCAAGTGATTTCACTTGAC
>JBARWW010000257.1:0-16561 GCA_049647005.1 Acidaminobacteraceae bacterium
ATATTGGAGTTTTAGTTAAAGGTATCTATAATCCATTCTTTTCAAAGGTAGTTAGAGTTATTGAAGAGGAATTAGCAAATCAAAATTATTCAATGATTTTGCATTATAATTCCAAGGATGCAATAAATGATAGTGATATTGCTATTGAGTTAATTAAAGAAAAGAAATTAGCAGGACTTATATGTCTAGGTGGTGACTTTGAAAATCTAAATCAAATGAACATAAGTACACTTGAGACACCTATTGTTCTTTGTTCTACAATGGTTTCACCTTACGCTGAGAGTAAAAATGTATTTTCTTCAGTAAATATAGATGATGCAGTGGCAGCTGAGATGGCGGTAAAAGAAATTATATCATGTGGTCATACATCTATAGGTATGATAAGGCTAAGAGAAGATGATGTGAGTGTATGTAAGTATAGAATAGCAGGATATATTCGAGCTTTAAAGGCATGTGGGCTAGAATATGATGAGAATTTTATAGAGATTGGTGATTATAGTTTTGAAACTGGATACGCAGCAATGAATAAATTGCTTGATAAAAACTTAGATTTAACAGCGGTATTTGTTAGTACAGATTTAATGGCAATTGGAGCTGCTAGAGCAGCAATGGAGCGTGGAATACATATACCAAACGAATTATCAATTGTAGGATTTGATGGTATAGATTTTGCAGAATTTTTTATGCCTTCAATTTCTACTGTCATGCAGCCTGTAGAAGATATGGGGCGTAAAAGTGTGGATATACTATTTGATGTACTTAGTGGTAATGGAGAACATAGACACATTATTTTCAATACAGAATTTTTATATAGAGAATCATTAAGGCAAATAGGAGGCGAAAAATGTCAAAAGTAGTTATAGAAAATCTTGAAAAAACTTATCCTAATGGATTTAAAGCGGTTCATGGAATAAATTTAGAGATTCAAGATGGGGAATTTATGGTTTTTGTTGGGCCATCTGGATGTGCAAAATCAACAACATTAAGAATGATTGCAGGTCTAGAAGAAATTTCTGGCGGTAATGTTTCTATTGGAGATAAAATCGTAAATGATGTTCCACCAAAAGATAGAGGTATTGCGATGGTTTTTCAAAATTATGCACTATACCCTCATATGACTGTATTTGATAATATGGCATTCTCTTTGAAAATGAAGAAAGTAAATAAAACTGAAATTAAAAAACGTGTTGAAGAAGCTGCAGAGATTTTAGAACTTGAGTCAGTACTTGATAGAAAACCCAAAGAACTTTCTGGAGGTCAAAGACAACGTGTTGCTGTTGGACGTGCAATTGTAAGAGATCCAGACGTATTTTTATTTGATGAGCCATTATCAAATTTAGATGCAAAACTTAGAGTGAATATGCGTATTCAATTATCTCAGTTGCATCAAAAATTAGGAACTACAATGATTTATGTAACACATGATCAAGTGGAAGCTATGACTATGGGAGATAGAATTTGTGTCATGAATTTAGGAAATATAATGCAAGTTGATACACCTCTTAATTTATATCATAGTCCAAGTAATAAATTTGTTGCAGGTTTCATTGGGTCACCATCTATGAATTTAATAGAGGGAGAACTCATTAAAAATAAAGATCATTTATACATAAAGACAGGGGGGATGGAGCTAAGGTTGTCAGATGATAAGGCAAAGAAAGTGATGGAATGTGTTGGTCAGAGGGTTTGGTTTGGTACTCGTCCAGAATACATAACTCTAGGGTCGCAGGAATCAAATAACACTGTAGAGGGTACAATTAAAGTGTTAGAACATATGGGTAATGAAAGTTACATTCACTTTAGTGTATTAGATCATAATTTTACAGCTAGGATTGACTCTTTAGACTCAAAGGACTTAAAAGTAGGCAATAAGCAGATTTTCCAAATGGATATGAAAAAGTGTCATATATTCGATTATAAGACAGAAGAAAATATTAGTTTGTAAAGGGAGGATTATAATGTTTAAATTTAAAAAAATGTTATTTGTAACACTATTAATTGTAATGCTTGCAACAATTGGTTTATCGGGATGCGCACAGAAAGAAGTTGAGGCTCCAGATACGGTAGACCCAGTAACAACAGAGGAAGAAGTAGTAGCAGAAGAAGCTGAAGTTGATATTTTCCAATTTAAAGTAGAAATAGCAAAAGAATTAGAAAATGCGGCTGCAGATTATATGGCTGCAAATCCAAATGTAAAAATTAACATTCAAACTGTCGGCGGTGGAGATGATTACGGTGCTGCATTAAAGGCTAAATTCCAATCTGGTAATGAGCCAGATATATATAATGTTGGTGGTCCACAGGATATCGCAGATTGGATGGGAAAACTTGAAGATCTATCTGACCAACCTTGGGTAGACCAAGCACTAGAAGGTATACTATCAGGAGCTACAGTAGATGGTAAAGTATATGCACTTCCTTTTAATATTGAAGGTTATGGATTTGTATATAATAAGACTATATTTGCTGATGCTGGTATAGATGCTATGGCAATCAATGATTTTGCAAGTTTAGAAAATGCTGTAATGGAATTTGATAAGAAAATAAAAGCTGGAGAATTAGAAGATAAATATCCATTACTTGAAGCAGTATTTGATTATCCTGCAAAAGAAACTTGGGTAACTGGTCTTCACACATCAAATGCAGCAATTTCACAAGAATTTGATAGTTCTTTAGATGCATTTTCAGCAAAAGAATTTGAATTTAAATATAATGAAGCATATAAAGCTATTATCGATTTACAAGCAGATTATTCACCATCAGCTGATAGTAAGGGTAACTTAAATGCAGTTGATTATTCTACACAGGTAGATGAGGGAATTGCAATTGAACGAGTAGCAATTATCCAACAAGGTAACTGGGTCTATGGTGGTGTTAAAGAAATTGACGAAAATGTAGCAGCAAACTTAGGATTCTTACCTCTACCTGTAAAGGGACTTAATGAAAACTCTATTCCAGTAGGAGTACCAATGCACTGGGCTATTAATTCAAATTCAAATGATGCTGATAAAGCAGCAGCAAAAGATTTCATAAATTGGTTATATACTTCAGATGAAGGAAAAGACTATATTTCAAATAAATTCTTCTTTATTGCACCATTAAAAGGATATGAGGGATTTGAACCAAAGGATCCACTTGGTCAAGATATTACAAGATTTGCTAACGAGGGAAGAACTATGCCTTGGGTATTCATGGGATATCCAACAGGATGGGGACAAGAAGTACTAGGTAGTGAGATTCAAAAATACTACGCTGGTGATGTAACTTGGGAAGAAGTAGTAGAAACATCGGTTGCAAAATGGGCTGAGCTTAGAAAATAATATTGAAGAAAACAATAAATGATTTATATAGGGGGGGATTTATCCCCCCCTATAATAATATTAGGAGGAAACCATATGAAACATTCTAAGATGTGGTTTAGTATATTTGTAGGGCCAATTTTGTTTGCTTTTTTACTTGTTGTTATTGTTCCAATGTTATCAGGTATTTATTTTTCTTTTACTGACTGGAATGGTATAAATAACAGCGCTAATTGGGTTGGAATTTCAAACTATATAACTGTGTTTAGTGGAGATAAAGAGTTTTTAAACGCCTTTGCGTTTACTGCAAAATTTGCAGCAGTATCAGTTGTCCTTATTAATTTAATTGGTTTTGGACTTGCTCTTTATGTAACAAAAATTGAGAGGTTTAGTGGACTACTTAGAAGTGTGTTCTTTATGCCAAACTTAATAGGTGGACTTATTTTAGGATTTATATGGCAGTTTATTTTTATTAAAGCATTCGGTTATATTGGTAAGGAAATGGGTTGGGCATTTTTCCAAGGTTGGTTATCGAATACTAGTACAGGTTTTTGGGGACTTGCTATTCTTATGTCATGGCAAATGTCTGGATATATGATGGTTATATATATTGCAGCACTTCAAAGTATACCTGAATCACTTCTTGAAGCGGCTAAAATAGATGGTGCAACATCTTGGCAAAGACTAAGACATATTAAGATACCACTAGTTGCTCCAGCATTTACAATTGGACTATTTTTAACTTTGTCTAATTCCTTTAAGCTATATGATCAGAACCTATCTTTAACCGGTGGTGATCCTGCTCATACGACAGAGATGTTATCAATGAACATTTATAATACAGCCTTTGTATTTAATAATATGGGAGTAGCACAGGCGAAAGCTGTAATTTTCTTAGTTGCAGTATCAGCTATGACACTAACCCAGATGTACTATAGTAAAAAGAGGGAGGTAGAAATGTAATGGAAAAGCTTAAAAAATATTCATTTGCAGCATTTGGTGGCTTATTAGTATTACTATTTATGTCTCCTTTGTACATTGTATTAACCAATTCATTCAAATCTCAAAAGGGAATTGTTATTGATTCTCTAGGACTTCCTTTTGGCGAATATTTTAGACTAGAAAACTACGCTCAGGCATTTGAGGAACTTAAATTCGTACGTTCATTTATTAATTCGCTTTCAATTACAGTAGCAAGTACTATACTTATAATTATATTTTCATCCATGGCAGCATGGATGCTTGTTAGATCAAAATCCAAATTTAGTGGCCTTCTATTTATGATGTTTGCAGCGGCTATCTTAATTCCATTTCAATCAGTTATGTTACCGCTTATTAATCTGATGGGCAAGCTTAATATGTTAAACCCAGTAGGACTTGTATTTATGTATCTAGGATTTGGTTCAAGTTTATCTATTATTTTGTATCATGGTTTTATTAAAGTTATTCCAAGAGAACTAGAAGAAGCGGCTGTTATAGATGGATGCAATACATTCCAAGTATTTTGGTACATTGTATTCCCATTGCTAAAGCCTATTACAGTAACCGTAAGTATTCTTAATTCTATGTGGATTTGGAACGATTTCCTACTTCCGCAGTTAGTTATAAGCAAACCTGAGTGGCACACAATACCTCTAAGAATGTTCTTTTTCTTTGGTCAATATTCTAAAAAGTGGTATCTTGCACTTCCAGGTCTTGTAATAGCAATGATTCCAATAGTTATCTTCTATATATTTGCGCAAAAGCATATTGTAAAAGGTGTTACTCAAGGTTCTATAAAATAAATACTGGAGAGAATTTATGATGAAAAATGATATCAAATATTATATTAATGGTAGGCCTATTGAAACAGAGGCAGTTGTAGATTTGCCAAAGTTAGTTTATGAAAATCCTAAGTCACTTTCTGAAATAGAAGATTTTGATCTAACTATCACAGATGACTCTATACATCTAACATATGAATTCTCAGATGATGATATGGTTATTGGGTTTGGAGAAACTATTAAAGGTTTAAACAAAAGAGGTTCTGAGTTGATTTCATTTTGTGCTGATGAGCCTTCTCATTTGCCAAATAAAAAATCTCTTTATGGAGCTCATAACTTCTTTATCATTTTAGGTGAGACTGCAAATGGTTATTTTATTGATTTTCCTGGTGAAATAAAGTTTGATATTGGATTTCAACATAAGGATGTATTTAATATATTTATAGATGGTATTGATGTTAAGATGTATAAAATGAGTGCTAATACTTTAAAAGATGTAGTTAAGTCTTTTTTAAGAATAATTGGTGAGTCTTATGTTCCACCAAAATGGGGATTTGGATATCAACAGTGTCGTTGGAGTTATGAAAATGCTGATGAAGTAAGAAAAATTGCAAAGCAAATGAGAAATTCTAAAATACCATGCGATGCTATTTATTTAGATATTGATTATATGGAGAGGTTTAAAGATTTTACAATTTGTGATGAAAAATTTCCTCATTTCAAAGCCTTTGTTGATGAATTGAAAGAAAATAAATTTAGATTGATACCAATTATAGACGCAGGAGTTAAAATTGAAGAAGGTTATCATGTGTATGAAGAAGGAATATTGAAAGGACATTTTTGTGAAAATGAAGAAGGGGGTCCTTTTGTTGCAGCTGTATGGCCAGGACTCGTACATTTTCCAGACTTTTTTAGAGAGGAAACTAGAGAGTGGTTCGGTGGTAAATACGAAATGTTTACATCACTTGGGATTGAAGGCTTTTGGAACGACATGAATGAACCAGCAATTTTTTATACACCAAAAAGGTTACAAGAATTTTACGATCACGTAGAAGAGGCAAAAGAAAAGCCTCTTGATATATATAGTTTTTTTAATTTAAAAGATAAAGCACTTAATCTATCTAATAGTCCAGAAGACTATAGTAGTTTTTATCACTATGTTAATGGAAAGCGTATGAGTCATGATAAAGTTCACAATCTTTATGGATACTATATGACTAAGTCAGCAGCTGATGGACTTGAAAATATTGATAGTGATAAAAGATATTTATTATTTTCCCGAGCATCATATATTGGTATGCATCGTTACGGTGGCATATGGATGGGTGATAATGAATCTTGGTGGGAGCATATAGAGCTTTCAATTAAATTACTTCCAGCTATAAATATGTGTGGATTTATGTATACTGGTGCAGATACAGGCGGATTCCAAAGTGATGCAAGTAGTGAACTAATGATAAGATTTATGCAGTTCTCATTATTTACACCACTGATGCGAAATCATGCTGCACTTGCTACTCGTGACCACGAGCCTTTTGCATTTGAGACAAAAACAACAGAAATTTTAAAAAATATTATTGAGTTAAGGTATGCACTTATTCCATATTTATATTCAAGTTATATGAAGAGTGTAAAAGAGAGATTTGTATATGCCTCGAATCTAATTATGCTATATGGAGACGCTCGAGTTCGTGAAATAGAAGATCAATTACTAATAGGTAATTCATTAATGATCGCGCCTATATATAAACAAAATCAAACAGGGCGTATGGTATACTTACCAGAGAAAATGCTCTTATGGAGAGCAAGTAATTATAATGTTGAAAAGACTAAAGTATTATCTAAGGGAGATCATTTTATACAGAGTAGCTTAGAAGAGCTTACTATGTTTATTCGCCCGGATAAAGGTATCATTTTAGGTTTGCATGCACAAACAGTTGACGAGATAGATCCAAGCTTTATATCGTTTGTAGGATTTTTAAAAACAGAAATTGATGAAGAATTTTATGATGATGACGGATGCACAAAGGCCTATAAAAATGATGATAATCAGACTCTTGGAATTAAAATTAGAAAAGAAGATAATCACTTGATAGCACAAGTGGTTTTTGATGATAAAAGTAAGGTAGAAATAGTTAAAATAATTGTGTTTGATGAATATGACACAAGATTCGAAGGCACAGTTATAAGTAGTAAACCAACAATTATTTTGGAGAAGGTGAGTGGAATTGAAAAATAGAGGAAGCGGAGTTATTATGCATATAACATCCTTGCCAGGTCATCAAGGGATTGGGACACTTGGGCGTTATGCAAAAGAATTTATAGATTTTTTAAAAAACGCAGGTCAGAAGTATTGGCAGATACTACCTGTGGGACCTACAGGATATGGCAATTCACCCTATCAAGCATTTTCTGCTTTTGCTGGAAATCCATTTTTGATTGATATAGAAAAGCTTATTAAGCTAGGATATCTGACAAAAACGCAGGTCCGAAGTTATGACTTTGAATGCGATAATGAGTGTGTGGATTATGATAAAATTATTGCGCAAAAAAATCTATTACTAAAAGAAGCTTACCATGGTTTCCTAGCTAAGGAATCAAAAGGCAACTTAGAAAAACTAGAAAAATTCAAAAAAGATCACGAGTGGCTTGATAATTATAGTCTATTTATGGCTCTTAAAATCCATTACAATAATAAGTCGTGGCAGACGTGGAAAAAACAGCATAAATTAAGAAAACCTTCGGCTATTAATGCTTTTAGAAAGAGCAATAGTGAAGAAATAGACTTTTGGATATTTGTGCAGTTTATTTTTTACAAGCAATGGATAGAATTAAGAAAATATGCCAATAAACAAGGAATTGAAATTATTGGTGACATGCCAATTTATGTATCATCCGATAGTTCTGATACATGGGCTCACCCAGAGTTATTTTATTTTGATAAAGAAGGTAATTCTATTGCAGTGGCAGGTTGCCCACCTGACGCATTTTCAGATACTGGACAGTTATGGGGAAATCCACTTTATGATTGGAAAGCAAATGAAGATATGGACTTCAAGTGGTGGATAAAGCGTATGAAATCAAGTATGGAGCTTTATGATATTGTTCGAATTGATCATTTTAGAGGATTTGAATCTTACTGGGAGATTCCAGCATCTGATAAAACTGCTGAATTTGGAAAGTGGGTAAAAGGGCCAGGCATGAAGTTGTTTGATGCAATCAATAAAGCACTTCCATCTATAAGAATTATTGCGGAAGACTTAGGATTTTTAACTGAAGAAGTTATTAAACTGCGAGAAGACTCTGGATATCCAGGGATGAAAATATTGCAATTTGCTTTTGATTCAAGAGAAGAAAGTGATTATCTACCTCACAATTATAATAACAATAGTATTGTATATACAGGTACACATGACAATGATACTGTTATGGGATGGTTTGAGAGTGCATCAGTTGAAGATGTAAATATGGCCATAGAGTATCTTAATCTTACTAAAGAAGAGGGGTATAATTGGGGCTATATAAGAGGCGCGTGGAGTTCAGTTTCAGAAATAGCAATTGCTCCGATGCAAGACTTTCTTGGTCTCGGAACTGAGCACCGTATGAATATACCATCAACAATGGGTGGTAATTGGGAGTGGCGTGTAAGGGAAGAGGATTTATCGTTTAAATTAGCAAGGCGTATGAGACATTTAACAAAGATATATGGAAGATTGGAGAGTGAATATGTTGAAAAACAAACTTAAAACGAGTATTGAGCAGCTCTTGCTAAGTGAATTTGGAAAATCTATAGAAACTGCGTCAAGGCAAGAAATTTACTTTAGTTTATCTAAGAGTATTATGACGTCTCTAATACCAAAGTGGCAAGAAACAAATGAGAAAAGAGCTGAAAAAAAACAAGCATATTATTTGTCAGCAGAGTTTTTAATGGGTAGAGCTCTCGGCAATAATTTGTTAAATCTTGGACTTGATACGGAAGTAGCAGAGTTACTTAAAGAGTTTAAAATTGATTTGAATGAATTAGAAGAGATGGAAGAAGACGCTGGACTTGGTAATGGCGGTCTTGGAAGACTTGCAGCATGTTTTATTGATTCAGCTGCCTCGCTTGATTATCCTCTAACAGGGTATGGAATTCGTTATGAATTCGGTATTTTTAAACAAAAGTTTGAAGATGGTGATCAAGTTGAAACAGCAGATCGATGGTTAAAGCATGGTGATCCATGGTCAATGAGACGTGAGGATGAAAGTGTTGAAGTTACTTATGGAGATAGTTCAGTGCTAGCAGTGCCATATGATTATCCAGTTATAGGATATAAAAATCAAACTGTAAATACACTAAGACTATGGCGATGTGAGGCTATAGAACCATTTGATTTCAAATTATTTAATGATCAAAAATATGATAGAGCTGTAGCTTATAAAAATAGAGCAGAGGATATTTCGCGTGTTTTATATCCAAATGATTCAACGATGGAAGGTAAAATACTTAGATTAAAACAACAGTATTTCTTTGCATCGGCTTCACTTAAAGATATGGTAAGAAAGCATAAATTATCAGGAAGATCATTTGAAGAGTTCCATAAGTATCACGCAATTCAATTAAATGATACTCATCCTGTTATTGCTATTCCAGAATTAATGCGTTTACTTATGTTTGAGAACCTATCATATAATCAGGCATGGCAGGTTGTAACTAATACATTTGCATATACAAATCACACAATTTTATCAGAGGCACTTGAAAAATGGTCTGTAAATCTTATGATAAAAGTTATACCTGATGTATATGATATCATTAAACAAATAGATAAAAACTTTGTTAAAGAGTTAAAGAATAAAAATTATGATAAAGAAAAAATTAAGCGTATGAAGATTATTGAGAATAGAGTTGTTCATATGGCTTGGCTAGCGATACATGGAACTTATGCAACTAATGGTGTTGCTGCACTTCATACAGATCTACTAATTACAACAGAACTTAAAGAATGGTATGAATTATATCCTGAGCGTTTCCATAATAAAACTAATGGGATTACTCAAAGAAGATGGTTATTTTATTCAAATCCAGAACTTACATCATATATTAATTCTTTGATGGGTTCAGAATATTGGATGCATGATTTAACTCTTCTAAAGCAACTCGATAAGTATAAAGACGATAAGAAGGTTTTGGATTGCTTTATGGATATTAAAATGCAAAAGAAGCTTGAGTTAAAAGCATTTATTGCGGATCAAGAAGGTATTATTATTGATGAACATTCAATTTTTGATATACAAATTAAAAGATTACATGAGTATAAACGTCAATTATTGAATGCGTTTCACATACTGGATTTATACTATAGATTTAAAGAAAATCCAAAAATGAAACGTATGCCACAGACATTTATATTTGGCGCAAAAGCAGCACCAGGTTATTTTAGGGCAAAGGGAATCATAAAGTTTATTAATGAAATTGCAAAACTTGTCAATAATGATCCAGAAGTTAATAGTATGCTAAAAGTGGTATTTGTACAGAATTATCGTGTTAGCTATGGTGAAAAACTATTTACTGCAGCAGATATATCAGAGCAAATATCAACAGCAGGCAAAGAAGCTTCAGGTACTGGTAACATGAAGTTTATGCTAAATGGAACACCTACTATAGGAACTTATGATGGAGCAAATGTTGAAATTGTTGCTGAGGCGGGGATTGAAAACAACTTTATATTTGGCGCTAGAGTAGAAGAGCTAGAAGAGATAAAGGAAACATATGATCCAAAGGTATATTATGAATCTGTAGCGGGTTTAAAACGTGTTATTGATACTCTTATAGACGGAACATTTGATGATGGTGACACGGGATATTTTAAAGAATTATATGATGCTCTAATGATAGGTGCAAATTGGCACGCTCCAGACCATTACTATATCCTAAAAGACTTTGAATCTTACCGAGTAGCTCAGGATGAAATGAATCTGGATTACTTAGATAAGTATAGCTATGCTAAGAAATGCTGGCTCAATATGTGTTATGCAGGTAAGTTTAGTAGTGACAGAACTATTGAGGAATATGCTAGTGAAACTTGGAGAATATATTAAATATTTGAGTTCATATAATTGAGCCGCAAGGGTTTGGTGGCAACTGAAAAATCTATTATAAAGAATCATTATCATACTTTTATTGTGATAATGATTTTTTTTAATTCTTGCTCAAGCGAGTGACTTTAAGCCACCTAAAATGTATAATATAGGTATACATAAATAGAGGAGAATATATTAATATGAAAAGCTTAATTGTTTCTGGTAAACATGTTTTAATTTTGACAACAATGATATTTATGATTTTTATGCATAGTACCTCTGAGGCTAGTGATTCAAGTATAAATGAAATTAAATTTTTTGTTGATGGAATCGAGGTAAACTTTCTAGATCAAGGTCCGTATATTGACGAAAACAATAGGATACTTGTGCCGGTTCGCTTTATAGTTGAAGTGTTTGGTGCTCAGGTTAAATGGGAGGCAAAGGACCGTAGTGTAGAAATTAAACATGAAAAGCGAGAGAAAAATATTCGTTTGTGGATAAATCAGCGTGAATATACTTTAAATGGAAGGAAAAATCTGATGGACACAGAGGCTGTGGTCACAAAACATGGACGTACGGTTGTTCCTGTTCGTTTCATTGCTGAGGCTCTTGATATTGATGTAAAGTGGAGTGTTATTAATAATACAGGAATACTTCATACATTCACAAAAAATCAATCAGATGAAGAAATTCAAAAAATTATTAAAGAAAACAGTGATAATTTGTTTAAACCGATTTTTTCGGAGAATTTCACTGATAAAATTATGGTCGGATACAATGTTGCAGACGAAAAAAAGAAAATAGTTTGGACAAATGATCGTGTTGATCGAGCTGGGATTATCTTTGACACATATAACACTATAACTGAAAATGACACGCTACTGCTCGGTGGTTCAGAAAAACGTCAAACTCTTTCGCTAGAAGAAGGAAACTCAATTCTTCCTCGTGATTACTCCTTAGAATTCGGACTGAACGTCCAAAGTATGTCAAATGCGGGTCTCTTGAAAAAACCTTATGAAAATAGACCGATAATTGAGATTATTCCAAGAGTGCAAGATAGCACTTTGGATAATTATTATTCAGTTGTATATTATCTTGAAAACAGCGAAGTACATGGATTAGTCGCTAATATGTTCAAATCTAAATGGGAGATAGTCAGAGTAAATGGTGGTTCTATTGAGGTTCTTGATGAAGGCTACTATATGCTTGATGAAGGAACACAATATAATTCACTACTAACAATAAAAAACGATGTAAATGGATATGTTGATATTTCTTTCTACATTGATGATCCAAAGAGACCTGGGCAGAGAGAAAAACCACTACTTGAATCTAAAGATGTAAGTCCACTTCGGATTTCTAAAGGGATGCCAAATCTTTCTTTTCGCGTTGGCGGTTTTCACACAGATGGATTTGATTATACTCCGATAGTCGAGCTAGATGATATTCTAGTGTATGGAGTAAAGGATTACGCTATTGAGTCATTTGTTGGAAACTCCAGTTCGAAAAAAAGTGAAAAAAGCCATAGTCTTGAGCTGCCAAGTGTTATTAGCAATGGAGCAATTTTTCAAAGAAACAAGCTTATTCCTATTTGGGGAAGAGGAATTAACGGAGAAAAAATAGAGGTTAGCTTCAAGAAGCAGAAGAAGACTGCAACTGTTGTAGATGGAAATTGGTATGTAGAGTTTGAGCCTGAAAGTCATGGTGGTCCTTTTACTTTAAAGGTAAAGGGACATAAGAAAGAAATTATTCTCGATGAAATCTATATTGGGGAAGTATTCTTAGTAGCAGGTCAATCGAATGCGGAGTGGCTTGTAGAAAATAGTGATGATAATGAAAGTACTGTTAGTAATCTTTTATCTAAATCAGAAAAAAAAGAATTACTTTTGCACTACTTTAAACCCCGACAAATGATCTCACTAACTCCGAACTTTTCTACTAAAGCTCAGTGGCTTCCAGCTGAGGAAGATTATATTAGAGAGTCATCAGCCATCGGTACATTCTTTATCGAAAAAATACTTGATTTAAATGAAGAGTTAAAAGGAGTACCCATTGGAATTGTCGATTTGGCGTATGGTGGAAGCACTATCGAATTATTTATGCCTAGTTCTGTGAAAATGACTGGTTACGAATCAAGGCAAAATGACGACCCGATAATTTCTGGATTTTGGAACGGTTATATGAAAGCTTTAACACCTATTAAGTTTAAGGGTGTTCTCTTCTATCAAGGAGAGAATAGCATTCAGCTCAAGTATGGATATGAAATATTGTTAAGAAATTTTATTATGGCGATGAGAACAGAATTTAAAGATGAAGAGCTACCATTTATTTTGGTTCAGCTTGCAGGTTATGGTGAGAGCTACGGTGACGGAGATGCTTGGCCGATTATTAGGGCAATTCAATATAGAACTGCAAAAGAACTGGACAATGTTGAGCTTGTAACAGCTGTTGATTTGTCTGAAAGTGATCCTTGGAATATTCATCCAAGAAAAAAGAAACCTATTGGAGAAAGACTGGCTTACAAAGCTATGGAAATGATCTATGACAAAGATTTTAATTATCGGAGTCCCGAGATAAGAAATTATAATATAAAAGACGATAAAATTCTTTTGAATTTTGATTATGTAAGTGGTTCTCTATCATTCTTAAATGGAAATGTTGGGGACCTCGAAATCGTAGGAGATGACAAGGTATGGCATAAGGCAAAGGCTAATATTATCGAAGGTAAGACTTTGGAGGTATGGAGCGAGCTTGTAACTAAACCGCTTGGTGTGCGATATGCCTATAAAAATTATCCGGAAGTTACTATATTTGATGAATCTAATATGCCGCTACTTCCTTTTAATACGATTACCAGTATAAATAGAGAAATTGAAAGTTTTACAAATGATTTCGAGTTAGTACTCCCTTATCACGGAATGAATGATTGGGATAGTATCTTAAATGTTACTCGAAATACTTTTAGAACGATAAAAAGAAAAAATGTTAATACTGTTACTCACACCTACAGTATTCCAGGGCAGATCACTGGAGACACTATAGATATATTTGTAAGACGGGGAAGTAGGGTACTGGAGAAAGGCAGTAGCAGCGATATTTTAGTAATTAAGGATCATAATCTTAAATCAGGAGATTTGATTAGAAATACTACACGTAGTTATGTAAGAGCCAAAGTAATTGAAATTATAGATGATGATACCGTGCGTGTAAATGCAATTGACGATCAAAGTTTTGGAGATTTAATTGAGGTGTATAAGTTTAGAAATGAGCAAATTGCGAATTGATAATAATATCAAAGCTACTTCTAATTCTTTCATCAAGTACTATAATTAATAACTTGTAGTGGTTAATTAATCTATTAAACCTTAAATTATTGTTATAAAATCAAAAAACTATTAGAGTCGAATTCCGTAAAGGTTTTTCAATCTAATAGTTTTTATTGGTTATTTATGAGAAACTTTATTTTCTATTATCCGTAATTATTATAAAAATTGATCTATTTCTTTTGGTGAAGGAACGCGACTTGAAAATTTGACTTGATCATCAACAACAAGAGTGGGAGTTCTCATAACTCCATAAGCAATTATAGCTTTCATGTCTTCTACTTTCTAGGCCCTAGCTTCAAGTTTTAGTGCTTAAATAGCTTTATGTTATAAATTGTTTTTATATTGTACTCATGCTTAAATTTGCGTAATCGATAGATATTGCATATTTATTTTTATCGTTCATTATAATGTTCTCCTTTAAATTAAGAGGTAAGCAAATGCATTAAATGCATATCCAATTATTAAAATACCAATGCTAACAATACTTGCAAAAATAAGCAATAATTTTGTTTTTACAACTTTTTTAAGTAAAATCATTGAAGGAAGTGAAAGTGCAGTTACAGCCATCATAAATGCAAGTGCTGTTCCAACTCCAACGCCCTTTAACACTAGTGATTCAGCAATTGGAAGTGCACCAAAAATGTCTGCATACATTGGAATACCAACGGCAGTTGCTAAAAGTACTGAATACCAATTGTCTTGTCCAAGTGCTGCTGATATAACGGACTCAGGAATCCAGTCGTGAATAGCAGCTCCAATAGCAACACCAATAAGAATATAAAGCCAAACTTTTTTTATGATATCTAAAACTTGCTCTTTTGAAAAACTGATACGGTCGCTAACCGTTAATTCGTCTTGCTGTATTTCCATAATTTCATTTCCATATACGAAAGGCTCTACATATTTTTCAAGCTTAAGCTTGCTTATAAGTGATCCACCAATAACGGAAAGTATAAGACCAACCACAACATAAGCAATAGCAATTTTCCAGTTAAATATACTCGCTAAAAGAAGTACAGAAGCAAGATCTACAAGAGGTGAAGATATTAAAAACGAAAAAGTAACACCTATTGGTAATCCAGCACTCGTGAAACCAATAAAAACAGGTATTGATGAACATGAACAAAAGGGTGTAATGGTACCAAGTAGTGCACCTAATATATTGGCAGTTATACCATTAAATCGACCTAATATTTTTCGTGTGCGTTCGGGCGGAAAGAAACTTTGAATATATGAAATTGTAAAAATTAGAACTACTAAAAGTATAAAAATTTTAACGACATCATATATGAAAAAATGAATACTGCCACCAAGTTTATTAGTGGTATCAAGACCAAATACATTTTCAACTAATGATTTTATAATTTCGGATAACCAGTTCATTTTTAATAACTGATCATTCATCCATTGTAATATAAACATAAATTTTTCTCCTTTCGCAAATGCATATATACCTGTATGGGTATATGAATATATTACATTTGTATAGAATGAATGTCAAGTGTATATTTTTGAAAAAATCTTCATATCAAATAGAAATAGACACATATGAAAGTTATACTAATATAAAGTAGAAATTACTCTAGTTTTACTAGCGTATTCAACTTTTTATATTTATGCTAGAATGGATATAGAAATCTAAGTAATTAAAACATTAGAACAACTTTAAATCTTTACTTTACAGGGGGTCAAAATATGGTATTTGACGTAACATCAGAACAAACTAGCAAAAAATTCTTAAGCGATTTTCTCGATATAGATGAAAAAAAAATTAATGATTTTATACAAAATGCGACTGATGATATATTTGTTGATGAATTCTTAGAATATATAGACAGAACATTAGTGGAGCGAGATATAGATAAGTTATCATTAGCTGCTATTCACATTACAACTAATGATGATAAGTGCCAGAGCATTAGAGAAATTGGTATTGTTAATCTTCAACACGCTCTAACAATGGATACTCCACTAAGTAGATATCTTAAATCTTATGATATTAGTTTTTACATTTACAATAATCTTATGTGTATCAAAGATAAATTTCATGAGATGACATTCGATTCACTGCGTTATGAGATAGAGACACCTACAGGAAAACTAAATAATG
>JBARWW010000258.1:0-10467 GCA_049647005.1 Acidaminobacteraceae bacterium
GAAGAAGATATACTTAATCTAAAATTAAAAGAAGCAGTAGATAACTTATCAGCCTTGCAATCTCAAACTGAAGAATTAACTGGAGCGGTAGAAAAGGGTAATCTAACTAAGCGTGGAGATGAAAAAATACTTAAAGGTATTTGGTCTGATCTTATTGGAAGTATAAATAATTTAATTGAAGCATTTGTACAACCTATAAATTTTACTAATGATTATATAACTTTAATTGGTAAAGGTGATATACCAGTTCTAATTACAGAGGAGTACTATGGCGATTTCAATAATATAAAAAAAAGTTTAAATAGTTGTATCAGCTCAATCAATAACCTAGTAGAAGATACAAATGGTCTAATTGAATCAGCAATTGATGGTAAATTAGATAAAAGAGCTGACGTTGATAGACATAATGGTAAGTATAAGCAAATTATAAGCGGAATAAATACTACCTTAGACGCTGTAATAGAGCCAGTAAAAGAAGCTTCGAATGTACTTCAAGAAGTTGCAATTGGTAACCTAAGTGTTGCAGTAAAAGGTAATTATAAGGGAGATCATGCTGTAATTAAAAATGCTTTGAATGATACCGTATCTAGTATTCAAAGATATATTAGAGAAATCTCTGAGGTACTTAACAAGATGTCGCAGGGAAATCTTAGAGTTGAAGTCAACACAGAGTTTAAAGGTGATTTTATTAGCTTAAAAGAATCTCTTAATCATATTATTTATAGATTTAATGAGGTTTTAGGAGAAATAAATATTGCATCTGATCAAGTTGCGTCTGGATCTAGACAGGTTGCAGAGTCATCACAGGCACTATCACAGGGATCTACAGAGCAAGCGAGTTCAGTTGAAGAAATAACGGCATCAATTACTGAAATTGCTGAACAAACAATAAAGAATTCAGAAAGTGCTGATAAAGCAAATGCCTTATCTAAAAATGCTATGGAAGATGCAATTAATGGAAATGAACAGATGCAAGAAATGGTATCAGCTATGAAGGATATCAATGAGTCATCAACTAATATTTCTAAAATTATTAGGGTAATTGATGAAATTGCATTTCAAACTAATATACTTGCTCTTAATGCAGCTGTAGAGGCAGCGCGCGCAGGGCAATATGGTAAAGGTTTTGCAGTAGTTGCTGAAGAAGTAAGAAATTTAGCGGCTAGAAGTGCAAATGCAGCAAAAGAAACAACTGTTCTAATTGAAAATTCTATTCAAAAAGTTAATAATGGTACAGAAATAGCAAATGGAACAGCCATAGCTCTTAATAAAATTGTTCTCGGTGTTAAGGAATCCACAGATATCGTTGGTTATATTGCGCTTGCTTCAAAAGATCAGGCTGATTCACTTTCTCAAATTAATGAGGGTATCAACCAGATTTCTATGGTTACACAGTCAAACACAGCTACTGCGGAAGAAAGTGCAGCGGCGAGTGAACAGATGACCTCTCAAGCTGAAGTGCTTAAAGAGATGGTTGCAAGATTCACTTTAAAAAATATAAATGGAAACCAATTTTCAAACGAAAGAATTTATAATGAGTCAATAAAGCCAGTTAAGATTGATGATGATATTAAAATCAATTTAGATGATGTAGAATTTGGTAAGTACTAGTTCCACAATATAACTTATTATGAATCTGAGAAAATTATATATTTTCTCAGATTTTTTAAAATATAAACTTCAAGTTAGAAATTTTAGCATAAAAGGTTGGCGATTAATATGAATATAAAAGAGAGTGAATTTCAGAAAATATCAAGTTATGTTAAATCTAACTTTGGAATAAACTTAACTAAAAGAAAAAAAACACTTGTAAGATCAAGACTTCAAAACACACTTGCTGATCTTGGTTATAAAACTTTTGATGAGTACTATAACTATGTTGTTGGGGATACCTCAGGTGAAGCAATTCTTGAACTTATAAATAAAATAAGCACAAATCATACTTATTTTTATAGAGAAGAAAAGCACTTTGATTTCATGCAAAATACTGTTTTACCTTTACTATATAAAAGAGAAAAAGCTGCAAAAGACATACGTATATGGAGTGCTGGTTGCTCTTCAGGAGATGAGGCGTATACTTTAGCAATTATATTAGAAGAATTTTTAAAAGGAAAGGGAAGCTGGAACAAACAAATTTTAGCAACAGATATATCACAAAATGCACTTGCAAAAGCTCGAAATGGTATTTATAAAGCTGATCAAATAGATAAGCTTCCAGAAGAATGGAAGCAAAGTTATTTTGAAAAACAAGATGAAGGAAAATTAGCTATTAAAAAAAATATCAAGTCAGAAGTTATTTTTAGAAGTTTCAATTTAATGAATAAATTTCCATTCAAGAAAAAGTTTCACGTCATATTTTGTAGAAATGTAATGATCTATTTTGATAATGAAACAAAAATTAAGCTAGTAAATGCATTCTATGAAAGTCTCGAAGATGGGGGATATCTATTCATCGGTCACTCAGAAACTATTGAACGTGGTAAAACAAAATTTGAATTAGTGAAACCTTCAATTTATAGAAAGGATTGTTAATATGACTGTAGGAAAAATACGTGTTTTAGTTGTAGATGATTCCTTTTTTATGAGAGAACTTATTAAAAAGGGTCTTGAAGAAGATAATTTAATAGAAGTTGTTGGTCTTGCATCAAATGCATATGAGGCTAGAGATAAAATAATAGAGCTTAGACCTGATGTAATGACACTAGATGTTGAAATGCCGAAATTGAATGGAATTGAATTTTTAAAAAAATTAATACCACAATACCCAATGCCAGTAGTTGTAGTTAGTTCGGCTAATGAGTATGTTTTCGATGCTATGAATGCTGGTGCTACAGAGTTTGTTGGTAAATTCGTTACAAAAGATTCAGACGGTATCAAGCTGTTTATGGATGAATTAAGACGTAAGGTAAGAATTGCTTCAATATCTAAAGTTAGTACAAAAAGATTAAGATCAAAAACAAAAGAAAAAAACAATTTGAAAATAAAGGTTAGAACAAAAAAAGAAATTATAGCAATTGGAGCAAGTACTGGTGGTACTGAAGCAATACAACATGTTCTAATGGCTCTTCCAGCAAAAACGCCCCCAATATTAATTGTTCAGCATATGCCGCCAGTATTTACTAATTTGTATGCTAAAAGAGTTAATGAAAGTTGCAAAATACATGTTAAAGAAGCTGAAAATAGAGAACGTGTTATGCCAAACACCGCCTATATAGCTCCTGGAGGTAAACATATGGAATTGAAAAGCTCACATGCAGGTTATTATATAGGCCTACGTGAAGGTGAAAAAGTGAGTGGTCACTGTCCATCGGTTGATGTTCTATTTGAATCTATAGCAATACTAATTGCAAAAAAATCAGTTGGTATAATACTAACTGGAATGGGTAAAGATGGAGCAGAGGGATTACTTAAAATGAATGAAAATGGTGCTTTGACTTTCGGTCAAGATGAAGAAAGTTGTGTTGTCTATGGGATGCCTAAAGTTGCATTTGATATTGGAGCAGTTGATTATAAACTTCCACTTAATGAGATTTCTGGAAAGTTGATATCGATAATTTAGAAAAACGTCTTAGGAGAAATCAGATGATCAAAAACATAATTCTTAAAAATATCGAAACTTATACACAGTTGATATCAAATCTATCATCAGGAGCACTCATAATAGTAGATGGGTTTATTAATTTTGTAAATACGAGTGCATACAAGATACTTAGTGAAAAATTAGATGACGTTATTGGTCAGAAGCTCGAGGATGTATTCGATTATGATTTGCAAGAATTGAAAGCAAACTTTGTGTTCAGTATTGAGGATTTTAATGGATATGTGCATTTGCTATATGTTCAGGGTGTTAGTTTTTTTGAATCTGAAAATCATGAGGTGCGACTTATATTATTTGATAAAATTAGTTCAAATATATATGAGTCATCTCTTGAATCTATTGGAGATTCTGTAATTATAACGGATGAAGAGGGTCGAATAAGATTCTGCAATAAATATAGCGAAGATTTATTTACTATCAAGTTTAAAGATGTTTATGGTAAAGATATTAATGATGAAATAGAGATAATATGTGAAGACTCAGAGGAACTATATATAATTGAAATTGATAAAATTCTTAAATCAAATTATTCGAGTGGATTAAAAACAAACTCTTATGTTTTGGATTTTAACGGGAGAAAAAAATATATATCTATGACGGCTACAAGAATTATAAATAATAATGAAGTAATTGGTACTGTGCTATTATTTAGAAATATAAGTATATTAAAAAAATCAGAAGAAAAACTTAAAAAGTATTCAATGGCAATAAAAGAAAATCCAAATATAGTTATAATTACGGATTCAATATTTAGAATTGAGTACGCAAATTCTAAATTTAGAGATATGATTAATACTTCCATAAATGAAACTGTAGATACTAGCTTAACCCAGTATTTTCCAAAATTTTTTATTACAAAGACATTAGATAAATTGATGAAGCTTGATAAAAACAATAAGAAAATCACCGCTGAAATAAAACTTTCAAAAAAGTTTGGGGTAGATAAGTGGATGATTATATCTGTATCAGGTATATTTAATATATATGAAGAAATTGAAAATTACATATTTGTTGCTCAAGACATAAGTAAACTAAAAAGAAAAGATCAAGTTATACAAAATGAGAGAAAAAATCTAGAAAGTATATTTAGAGGAGCGCCTCTAGGTATGATTATAGTTAATGGATCTAGAAAGATACTTAAGGTCAATGAAGAGGCTGCTAAGATATTTAAACAGAGTATAGTAGATATGCTTGGTGCCCATATTGGTGAAGTTACAGGATGTGTCAACGAGAAGGAATCGACCTTGCAGTGCGGTAACAGTAAAAATTGTAATTATTGTTTTTTAAAACAAGTTATCAATAAAGTTATTGATTATGAAAGAGCTGTATTAAATGAAGAATATATGCATACTTCTATTGACGATAATAAAAATGAAAGCGAAATATGGCTTAAGATAAGTGCTGTTCCTATTACTATGAATAATGAAGTAAATGCAGTTATAGTTATAGAAGATATAACAAATACAAAAAATCTTAGACGAGAAATTACTATAAATGAAAAGAAACTCCAAATTATAACTGATAATATGATGGATATGATTACCCAAATAGACGAAAATGGCCAAGTAATGTATGCTAGTCCATCACATTTTGATATATTGGGATACGATATTGAAGAACTTTTGGGAAAGAGATTTTTAGACTTTGTATGTAAAGAAGATTTAGATAGGACAGTCGATTTATTTAGAGAACGTTTAGCTACAAGGAAAAACTTTACTGTTGAACTAAGACTTATAAAAGCCGATGGAAGTTTTATATGGGTTGAATCGTCAGGTAATATTGTTATAGATGAACTAACGTCGGAGTTATCAATAGTTTATGTTAGTCGTGAGATAACAGCTAAAAAAGAAGCGGAACTTGAAATCCTTAGATCAAAAGAAATTGCAGTATCTGCAAATAATGCTAAGAGCCAATTCCTAGCAAATATGAGTCATGAAATTAGAACACCTATGAATGGCATAATAGGAATGACAAATATGACTCTTATGACTGAACTTGATTACCATCAAAGAGAGAATCTTAACATGGTTAAAAATAGTGCGATTTCACTACTGAATTTAATCAATTCTATACTAGATTTTTCTAAAATAGAGGCAGGAAAATTAAATATAGATATTCTTAGGATAAATATTAAATCTTTAAGCGAAAAAGTTGTTAAGTCATTTAAACTTATGGCAAAGGAAAAAGGTGTGAATTTTATATTTGAATTTGATGATGAGATTTCAGACAACCATATGGGAGACCCTAATAGAATCAGACAAGTCATGAATAACCTTATAGGAAATGCTGTTAAATTTACTGATGATGGTAAAATTACAGTAGAAGTTAAACTTATAAATACAGAAGAAAAGTCAGAATCAGAAGTAGAAATAGTAAGATTTTCAGTAAAAGATACGGGTATAGGTATAAAAAAGATAGATGAAGAAAATATTTTTAGTATGTTTTCACAAGCTGATGGAACGATAACTAGGCGATATGGTGGAACGGGTCTTGGTCTTAGCATAAGTAAACAACTAGTGGAACTAATGGGTGGTAAAATAGGATTTACTAGTAGCGAAGGTATAGGATCAGAATTCTACTTTGAATTACCCATGATGACTAATGTTGATCCTTCTTTATATGCAAGAGTTGAAGAAAAGATGCTTATACCTGAAAGTACTGTAAAAAGAAAAATTTTGGTTGTTGAAGATGATAAAGTAAATCAAGTTGTAACTGAAAAACTTCTTCGCAAACAATACCATGATATTACTATAGCTAAAAATGGAATTGAAGCTATTGAGTTTGTTAGTAAGTATAATTATGATATGATTCTTATGGATATTCAAATGCCAATACTTGATGGCGTTAGTGCAACAAAAATTATTCGTGAAGAATTAGGTATGAAAGATATAATTATAATAGCTTTAACTGCTCACGCAATAACTGGTGATAAAGAGAGGTTTTTAGAATTAGGTATGGATGATTATATTAGTAAACCAATAGATGTTAAGGAATTTTTTGATGTATTAGATAAGAATTTTAAGAAACTTAACAAAGCAAAAGAAGATAGAACTATAACAAAATTTATTGATGATATAAATAAAGATAATAACAAAGAAACTTTAAAATATGACTTAAGTAGTAAGGATGATCTAAAATTATATATTGACGAGGTAAGAAAAAACATAGATCTAAATAATTATGCTTTGATAGAAAAATATGCACACCTAATAAAAATTAGATCTAGTGAGATGGGATTAATGGATGTAAAACGTAAAGCTTTAAAACTAGAAGTTAAATCAAGAAGTGCAGATATAAATGTATGCAAAGATATATTTATTGAACTTAGTAAAAATATTGAACTTTTATAATTGAGTAAGAGGGGTGCTTTATGAGAATACTAATTGCAGAAGATGATTATGTGAGTAGAAAATTTTTAAACAAATTTTTATCTAAATTTGGTGAGTGTGATGTTACCGTAGATGGCATGGAGGCTATTGAAGTTTTTATGATGGGACTTGAGGAAGAATTATATTATGATTTGGTATGTCTTGATATAATGATGCCAGAAGTCGATGGTATTAAAGCACTTAAAACTATGCGTAAGTTAGAGGAAGAAAATCAAGTTCCAAAAGATAAAAGAGCTAAGATTATAATGACAACAGCTCTCAACAATACTGAAAAGATATTTGATTCATATGATTCAGGATCAGAAGCTTATGCTGTAAAGCCAATTGATACAGATAAGTTAATTGATGTAATGAAAAAACTCGAGCTCATTAAAGATTAAGTAAAAGTCAAATAAAAAAATCCTTCTTATGTAAATACATTAGGGGGATTTTTGCATGTATCTTTGTTGACTAGATATATAAAAAAAGTTCTATATTCTAATTTTTTTACTTAGCAAAAGTAGACATATGTTGTTATATTATGATAGTATAATGTGGATTGATAAAATATTAAGTAATCGAATTTTGTATAAAAATTTGATTTATATTAAGGAGAATTGATATGGAAAATAAAATATTAGCAGTTGTTGATGGAAGAGAAGTTACTCAAACGGACATGGAGATTTTAATTAGCCATTTAGGACAGCAAGCTATGCAGTTTGCTAACCCAGAAGGTGAAAAAAGATTATTAGAAGAGTTAATTAACGAAGAGTTATTTTACTCAAACGCTGTAGAGTTAAACATTGAAGAAAATCAAGCTTTCAAAGCAGAACTAGAGAAATCTAAAGTTACACTTATGAAGCAATTTATGATTAAGAAAACTGTTTCTGATGTAAGAGTTACAGAAGATGAAATCACTGAGTACTACTTAGCTAACAGTGACCAATTTGTAAGCCAACCATCTTTAAAAGCTAGCCACATTTTAGTTGAAACTGAAGAATTAGCTAAAGAAATTGCTTCAGAAATTGCTGGTGGATCTACATTTGAAGAAGCTGCTACTAAGCACTCAACTTGTCCATCAAAAGAAAGAGGCGGAGACTTAGGTTTCTTCTCAAGAGGACAAATGGTTCCTGAATTTGAAGAAGTAGCATTTGCATTAGATCTTGGAGTTGTAAGTGAGCCTGTAAAGACTCAATTTGGATTCCACTTAATTAAAGCTACTGAAACAAAAGAAGCTGGAATTAGTACTTTAGAAGAAGTAAGAATGTCATTACTTCAAACATTAACTGCAAAGAAGCAATCAGAGACTTACCTATCAAAAGTTGAAGAACTAAAAGGTAAATATTCTGTAGAAGTTAAGTAATTATATTATCAAAGGGCATCTTTTATAAGATGCCCTTTATTTTTTTGCGTATAGAAAGTTGTTTTGTGATTTTTTCTGCAAAAGAGTATAATTAGATTGAAAGTAAAAAAATTAACTAAATGTTTGTTTTATCGAAGGGAGAAAATATGTTAAGTAAAGAAATCGTGTTAAGTAAAGAAATTATGGATTTTGCTGTAGGTGACGATATACAGAAGTTTTTTATTATAAAGAATCTAAATGTTAAAACATCAAGTAATAATAAGAAATACTTAGATTTAACTTTAACAGATAAATCAGGAGAAATTAACGGGAAAATTTGGGATGCAAAAGATGAAGATATTGCAACATATGCGGTAGGAAAGGTTATAAAAGTTAAAGGAACAGTAACGCTGTGGCAAAATACCCTGCAACTTAAAATTGTAAAAGTTAGACTTCAAAATGATGAGGATGAAGTTATTGTAGAAGAGCTAGTTGCTTCAGCTCCAATTGAGCCTATATTAATGTATGATGAAATATATGGATATGCAAAAGAGATGCGAAATGAAGATGTAAGAAAAATTGTAGTATTCATACTAGAAGATATGAAAGAAAAATTGTTATATTATCCTGCTGCAAAAAGTAATCATCATAGTATCCGTGCAGGTCTTTTATATCATGTGCTTAGAATGCTTAGATCGGCAGATGCTCTTTGCAAGATATATTCTTATCTAGATTCAGATTTACTTTATGCTGGAGTTATACTTCATGATATAGAAAAAATAAATGAAATGGATTCTGATGAATTAGGCATGGTTTCTAGTTATACATTTGAAGGTCAGCTTCTTGGTCACCTTATAATGGGTATAAAAAGAATTAGTGAAGTTGGAAAAGAACTTGGGGTTGATCCAGAGATATCTACTTTACTTGAACATATGATATTATCACACCACTATGAACCTGAGTTTGGAAGCCCTAAAAAGCCACTTATACCAGAAGGTGAGATGCTTCACCATCTAGACATGATAGATGCTAGAATGTATGACATGGATAAGTCACTTAAAGGTATTGATGAAGGTGAATTTACAGAACCAGTATTTTTATTGGATAGAAGAAGATTGTATAAAACATCATATGATAAATAAAAATAGTTGAAATTGAACTTATGAGGTGACTAATGTGAATATAGATTTAGGTGGTATAAATGATATTTATAATTACTTTGTATATAATTGGAAGGATATAGTTATTGCATTAAGTATATTTTTAATATTATTTATATTTAAAACTAAGATATCAAAATTAATAATAAAATTATCATCAAAAGTAAAATTTATAAGATCCAAAAGTACTAGAGAACAATTAGAAAAAGTATTATTGAAACCATTAAATAGATTGATTATATTCATTGGAATATACCTAGCTTCAGGATACTTACCATTTGGGCAAGGCGTTGACCTTGTAATGACAAAACTATTTAAAAGTGCAATAATTATTACATTTGCATCGGGTATTTATCAAATGGAATCTATATATGAAGGTTTATTTAATAGTTTTGAATATAAATTAAATCGTAATTCATCAGCTATGATAAAACAAGTTACGGTTAAACTCATTCGTGCGGTTATAATTGTTCTAGCGGTAGCTATAGTTGCTAGCGAATTCTTTGATGTAAATGGATTTGTAGCGGGTCTTGGAATTGCAGGTCTAGCCTTTGCAATGGCCGCTCAAGATACACTAGGTAGTTTATTTGCAGGTCTATCAATTATATTAGATAAGCCATTTGATGTAGGTGACTGGATTTTGTGTGAGGGTATCGAGGGAACTGTCGAAGAGTTGTCATTTAAATCAACTAGAATTAGAACATTTTCAAAGGAATTAGTATCAGTTCCAAATCAGATACTAGCAAACAATCCTATATCAAATTATTCAAGACGTGGTATGAGAAGAGTTAACTTTAAACTTGGTCTTATGTACTCCACTACAAGAATGCAAATGTTTGAAGTGAGTTCTAGAATTGAAAAGATACTAATCGATGATGATCGCATTGATAATGAATATATAATAGTTAGATTTGATGGTTTTAACAGTTCGAGTTTGGATATATTTGTTAACTATTATACGAAAACGATAGTTTATCTAGAGTATTTAGAGATTAAAGA
>JBARWW010000259.1:0-5853 GCA_049647005.1 Acidaminobacteraceae bacterium
GAATAAGCTCACCTTCTTATATTACATATTTTAAAACTTCTACGTAAAAATTTGAGGTTAATGAATAATTATTATCATATGATTATATCATTTTTAAAAAGACTTTGCCAATAAATGCAAAAAAAGATAGATGTTATATACATCTACCTTTATTAACACATTTTTAATTTGATAGCAAAAAAAGTTTAATTATAAATAACTATTATTTATAATTAAACTTTTAACTTACCAATAGTTTATTTGCTCATATATAATTTATCTATTTGATTTCCTGCATTTTTATAAAGTAGATTAGCATTTGATATCATTTCATCACTATTTTCAAGCGAACCAACAACTCCACCCTCTCTAGAATCTAGAAACATAAGAAATCCGTTAACAGCATCTTGAAGAACAGGATATTCAGCTAGACCCTTTGTTTCGTTATAGAACTTAATCATAGTTTTATTTACTGTAAAATCATTATTTAACTGTGAATCAAAAATAGATGGATTAACTATTTTCCAAATTGAAAACATATACAATGATTTTACTTCATCAGCATATGGGGCACTTCCATTTTCCATTAGAAACTTCTCATATCTAATTACTCTAACTTTAAGTTCATCCAGAGAAATCGCTAAATACTCTTCAACAGTTGATGGATCAGTAGTTTCTATGCTTACAATTTCAAGATAATCTGAAAGTGATCTTGAAACATTATCACGATATTTATCAAATAAATATAAATAATCAACTACTGCGTAATAGGTTCCTTCAGATGATATTAATCCCTGCCCTTTTTCAAATATTTTTAAAAGGTTATTTTTTATAACTTCATCATCTAAATCTCTTATTAGCTGATACCTTTTATCTGAAAATATCGAATAATTACCATCAAACACAACCGTTTTATTAATCAAGTCGGCTATTTTTACTGAATCTTCACTATATAAATACTCATTTGAACTTTCAATTTCTTCATTTGACTTAGATATAAAACTTGTTACAAGTATATCTGCAGCAACTGTATCAACATATCTTATATTTTCGTCTATAAATCTAATCATATTAAAAGCTGATTTAGTTTTAATTGAGTCAAATTCATCCATAACCTGCACTGAGGATTTTCGAGTCGTAACTTCTACACTAGAATTACTAACAACATTTGTATCTTTATCTACTTCATCAATTATCTCAACTATAGGTTCGTTATTTGGGTCAACGGACTTATTTTGACATCCCAGTAAAAGAACCATAATTGATAATAACATTAGTGCTAGAACTAATTTTTTATTCATAATAAAACTCCTATCTTCATTTTTAATTTTCTATAGTATGAGTATAACAGTAATTTACTAAGGAGTAGTAACATTTAGAATACATTATTATTACAGCTTTCTTACAGCTTATTTATGTCTTAATAAAATATAAAATTACTAGTATTTATTTTAAAGATCTATATTTAAAAGTTTAAGAACACAAAAAAAACTCCGTTAGAATCGCATATAAACATACTCGAGTATATACGAAACTAAGGAAGTTATATATTTAATATTTTTTAAACTTTAAATTTATCCGATAAATCTTTTAAGTCAATCGTTCTATTTTTTAAATCTTCAAGACTTGCAGTTATTTCTTGGAATGAAGATACTTGATCTTCAATTATTCTATTAATACTATCCACCGAATTTGCATTTTCAACTGAAGCTGTCGCAACTTGGTCAATCGCTATGTTCATCTCTTCACTTATACTCGCTTGTTTATTAGATAGAAGTGATGATTCTTCTGATAACTCAGCAATTTCAATAACTTTTTTAAGTATATTTGAAAATTCATCCTTTGCATTCTCTGCTTTTTGTAAACTAATATTTGATTTTTCGCTTCCATCAATTATAGCTCTAACTGCATTTTGTGCTTCAGTTTGAATAAGTGTTACAGCATCACCAATACTTTTAGTTGATTCTTTAGATTCTTCAGCAAGTTTTCTTACTTCCTCGGCTACAACCGCAAAACCTCTCCCATGTTCTCCTGCACGTGCAGCCTCTATAGAAGCATTAAGTGCAAGTAGATTTGTTTGCTCTGCAATCGACTCAATTATATCAACTATACTGCTTATACTATCACTAGCATCTTTAAGAGTATTAACAACTGTAGAAGCATATTCATTAGCCTCTTTTACTTGTAGATTAGCATTAACAACCTCGCCTATAAACTCAGTTCCTTTTTTGGTGAATATCTCTACTTCATTACTCTTATTTGCCGTTTCAACCATTTGCGCCGCAGATAAAACTGCATTATTTGCCATTTCATTAATACTTGCTGTAGCTTCCTCTGCAACACCAGCGTTACTTTGTGCAACTTCTGATACTACTGATACCTGCGAAACTATTTCGCTAAGACCGTCATTTACATTATCTATAACACTATATATTTGAGTAGTCGACGTATTTATAACTCCAACATTACCTTTTAATTCACTCATTATTGTCTGCATATTTTCTACAAATGTATTAAATGAATCTCCAAGTTTCTCAAGTTCATCTCCAGTTTTAATATTAACTCTAGCAGTTAGATCACCCTCACCACTTGCTATATTCTGCATACTAACAAGCAATTTTTTTACTGGTCTAACAACTAAACGGCTAGATAATATAACACCTAGAAGCAAAAATCCAATACCAATAATAAACATACTAGTTTCAAATGCTTTTAGTTTTGAAATTTTAGAATCATATCCCTTTTGATATAACAATACAATATTATTTAATTCACTTTTTAACTTCGGTGAATTTTCAATTATATATTTTCTTACATTAGTAGTATTGTTAGATTCAAAAGAAGATGTAATTACAGCCATATATTCATTTGAAAACACTTTAACTTTGTTAATTTCACTAACTATGTTTTCATTTGTATTTTTGCTAATATTTAAACTCTCGTCTCCATCAACAAGACCATTTAGAATTTTATCAAATTTAGCCATCTCTGACTCTAAAATTTCTTTCGATGCTTCCATTTCACTTGAATCACTGTTTTCTTTTGCTTCAATGTAATTGAGTGTTTGCATACCAAGTAACATTGTTCTCATTCGCTCGCTTCCTGCAAGGTTTATAGCCTTACCATCATCATCCATATTATCTAAAGTAGCAAAGAGTATAAATGTGTTAATTGCGAACGGTATTAAAAGTACTACTAATATTAAAGCAATTTTACTTTGTATTGATTTCAACGTTAATTCCTCCCAAATTTATTATGATTACAGTCCATCATAGCATAATAAAGTTTACATTCCAACGATATAATTTCAATACTACACACAAATTGACATTTTTTTAATTTGATATATATTTCTTCAACTTATTACTAATAGGTTACAATTTGCTTAAATTACTGTGTATTTCTCTTGCTCGTAGACTTTATGATGTATTATTACATCGTATAGACTTATCATTACATCTTGTACAAATTGGAGGATTTATGAAAATAAAAAAACGTATCACGCTTCTAATACTCATGTTAGCGCTAGTGCTTTCATCTAATATAGCAAATCTAACTTATGGAGAGGGTGGAACTATAACTACCAACGACGAAATGAGAGGTCTTTGGGTTGCTACAGTTTACAATATCGACTATCCAACAAAGCCTACAACAGATTCTGAAGTACTCAAGAAAGAAGCGCTTGAAATACTTGATAAAGCCGCTTCTGTAGGAATGAACTCTGTATTTCTTCAAATAAGACCATCATCAGATGCTCTTTATAAATCAGACTATTTTCCTTACTCAAAGTATCTAACTGGAAAACAAGGCACTGAACCCGATAATAACTTTGACCCTCTTGAGTTTTGGATTAAAGAAGCTCACAAACGAAATATAGAATTACACGCTTGGATAAATCCATATAGAATCTCTAAAAAAGCTTCATCAGAAAAAGATTTCGACTATGACTTACTAGACCCTAAAAACCCAGCTAAGAAAAACAAATCTTGGGTTGTTGAATATAAAGACGGAAACTTATACTATAATCCGGGTCTTCCTGAAGTTCGTAATATGATTGTAGATAGTACTCTTGAAGTTATAAATAACTATGATATAGACGGAATACATTTGGATGATTATTTTTATCCTGGCACTGATTTTAATGACAAAGATGCTTTCGAGAAATATGGTGCTTCTTATAAAGATGTAAATGATTTTAGACGTGCAAGTGTTGATAAATTAATAACTGATTTATCAGTTGCTATAAAAAATGCCGATCCTAGTATTAGTTTTGGTATAAGTCCATTTGGAATATGGGCAAATAAGTCATCAAACCCACTTGGTAGTGATACCAATGGAATGCAGTCTTATTCTGCACATTATGCTGATACAAGAAAATGGGTCAAGGAAGAAATGATTGACTATATAGCACCTCAAATTTATTGGAATATCGGATTTGAAGTTGCAGATTATGAAAAACTGCTTAAGTGGTGGGCAGATGTAGTAAAAGGAACTGACGTTGATCTCTACATTGGTCAAGCAGCCTATCGTGTTGGTAATACTAGTTCCAAAAGTGCTTGGAATGGAGTTAGTGAAATAAAAAAACAACTTGATATGAATAAATTATATCCCGAGGTTGATGGTAGTATATTCTTTAAATACACAACATTCAAGCAAAACTCTGATCTTTCGAGCTTAGTTTCGAATTATTATAACGGAAGCTATACTAATTCAACTAAAAAAATATCTAATAATTTATCAGTCTCTATTTCTAAACCAACTAGTGATATAAGTACTTATTATGATAAATTCTATATAGCTGGAACATATGATCCATCAAAATCATTTTATCTAAATGGTGACAAATTAGAAGTTACTGGTGGTGATATGTTTTATGGGACACTTGTTCCACTTAAAATCGGAAAAAACGAGGTGAAAGTATCACAAGATGGATCAAGTGACACAATCCTTATAACTAGAAAAACTTGGACTTCCTCACCGCTTAAAACTGCAGCTATAAGTAAATCCTCAGCCTTTCCAGAATCTGATGAATACAGACTTTCAAACGAAAAAATTACCTTTGAATGTAAGGCTCCAATTGGTGCATCAGTTTCAGTTGAATTTAATGGAAATTCATATAAACTAGATCCAAAAACAACATATTCGCCAGAAAATGGAATATATAATACTACTTATTCTTATACTTATACAATAGGTAAATATGAAGGTACATCAAAAATCTATGATCTTGGCAGTGCTACCTATAGTATGACATATAAAGGAAAAAGTTCTTCACTTAAGTCAAATGGTAGTTTAAAAGTTTTAACTCAAAAAGCACCTATATTTGCAACAGTTAAAAATGACGTTATTAATTCATATGCTGCACCAAAATCATCAGATGGAAGTGCATATGATCTAAAAAAAGGAATGACTGATTATATAACTGGAAAGACTGGTAGATACACTAGATTGTCATCTGGTCTTTGGGTTAAAAATTCTGATATAACAGAATATAAATCAAATGCAAATTTAATGACAACAATTACTAAAGCAACTCATAGTGTTGATCCTAGTGATAGTAATATTGAGCTTGTTACGATTTATCTTGATAAGCCTGCACTTTCATATGCAAACTTAGAAAATGGAATTGTTGATTTAACTATAGTAAATACATCTGATAATCTTCTTCCTAAATTAAATGCTTCTACTTTAATTGAAAGTATAAATGCAATAAGTTCTTCAACTAAAACAGTATATTCTCTAAATATAAGTAAATATTCTAAACTTGAAGGTTATTATCTTGATAAATATGATGATAGAATTGTTTTATCTCTTAAGAAGAGAAAAAGTGTTGTAAATATTGATCAACCTCTTACTGGAATAACTGTAATGATT
>JBARWW010000260.1:0-3928 GCA_049647005.1 Acidaminobacteraceae bacterium
CACCAGTACAGCCTATAGCTATTACAAGTTGACTTCTTCCTTCTTTAATAGAAAGTGGTATTAAAAATTCTATCATATTTATAATCTTCTCCAAATACTTTTCGCTTTCAGGGAACTTCATAACATAATCCTGAACAGATTTCTCATTGCCTGTAAGTTTTTTAAGTTCCGCTATATAAAACGGATTTGGAAGAACTCTTACATCAAACACAAAATCTGCTTCTATTGGAAGCCCTTTTTTAAATCCAAATGAAACTACAGAGATAGTCATGTTACCAGTCTCTATTCCATCTAAATAAACCTTATACAGTTCTTTTCTAAACTGACTTATATTGAAGTTACTTGTATCAATTATTCTATCAGCTATATCTCTAAGATATCGTAGCTTTTCACGTTCAAGTTCAATTCCATCTTCTATACTACCTTCAGGAAGCAAGGGGTGGGCACGTCTTGCCTCTTTAAATCTTTTTATAAGCACACCATTACTAGCTTCTAAAAACACCATTTCAAATGAGTATCCGCTTTTTCTAAGATAAGAAATTGACTCATCTAAGTCATCAAAGAATTTTCCACCTCTTATATCTGTAACTAAGGCAATTTTTGAGAACTCATCCATATTTTTTGCGCATAGCTCCACAAATTTAGGAATAAGAACTGGTGGTAAATTATCAATGCAATAATATCCTATGTCTTCCATAGCCTTCATAGTTTGCGATCTACCCGCACCTGACAAACCTGTTATAAGTACTAATTTCATATAAACAACTCCATTATTATTTTGCGTTTCTAATCCGTTTTATATCAAGCTCTACTAGCTCTGCTCTCTCTATTGCCTTTTTAAAGTTACCTATATCATCAACTTTATGTGCATCACTATTTATCATATATTCAAGACCATCAACCTTCATAGCAACTTTAAGCTGCTCTACACTTAAATACCCATGGCTACTATTAATCTCAAGTGCAGTTCCACGCTTAAAGGCCGCTTCACCAATCCTAGTTATATCAACAGGACCCTTTGCACCTGGATGTGTTATAAGATCAATCTTATATTTATTTATAGCATTGATAATAGACACTGTATTTATCTCTCTAAGTTTACTAAGATCTTTTAACTTACCAGATCTATAGTTTAAATAATGCATATGCATATCTCTAAATAGTTTTGTTGGCTTTGAACCGAAATGATAACCAGCAAGAAGGATATCATTAAGTTCAAGAATGTGATCATCCACATCAATATTACCCTCTATATCAAGTATATTAGCTTCAAGCCCAAGCAAAATTTTTATATTAGGATACTTTACACTTAATTCATCTATAACATCACGCATTTCCTGATACTTACTTCTCTTTATACCAAAACCCATATGCCCAGGTCCATGATCACTTATAGCAATTTCACTAAGCCCAATTTCTATAGCAGCTTTAACATTATCTTCAATTGTTCCAAGTCCGTGACTATAAATGGTATGGGTATGATAATCTCCGTATATATTCAATATGATCCTCTCCTAATCCTCTCCGATTACTCTAACTTCTGCTTCTAATAGTACACCATGCTTATCGTTAACAATTTTTTCAACTGTGTCTATTAATTCAAGAACTTCCCTTGAAGTTGCATTATCAATATTTACTACAAACCCACAGTGGAGATCACTAACCATTGCTCCTCCATGTCTAAATCCACGAAGTCCAGATTCATCAATTAACTGTCCAGCATAGTTACCTTCTGGTCGCTTAAAAGTACTGCCGGCACTTGGCAATGAAAGTGGTTGTTTTGACGTTCTCTTAAATGTTAACTCTTTTGTGATTTCTTTAATTTCATCCAAATCACCTTTTTCTAGTTTCATAGTAACTTCAAGTACAATTAGATGTCTTGACTGAATGATACTATTTCTATATGTGAGTTCTAACTCTTCACTATTTAAGACTATTATATTTCCTCTCTCATCTATAAGTTTTGCTTCTACTACCACGTTTTTCATCTCTGAACCATAGGCTCCAGCGTTCATATACAAGGCTCCACCTAGAGTTCCAGGTATACCAGACGCAAACTCAAAGTTTTTTAATGAACTTGCCATAATTTGTTTTGATAATGTAGATAGTAAAACACCTGCCTCCGAACGTACAATATCGCCGTCAATTACTACAGCTGACATCTTTTGAGCTATTTTAATTATTACTCCATTATAACCACCATCTTTAACAAGTAGATTACTTCCATTTCCTATTACGTAATGATTTATACCCATTTCTCTAACTATCATCATTACTTTTTCTAAAGTTTCTACATTAGAAGGTTCTACAAGAAGCTTTGCATTACCACCTAGTTTAAATGAAGTGTGTTTTTTCATAGATTCATCTATAAATATATCTCCATTTGGAATTTCATTTTTAAGTCTGTCTATACAATTTTGTAAATTCATTTTTTCTCCTATTATAAAATTATTTGACTATATCATAATGAGGCTAAAGAAAAACCTCTATTTTACTTTTTCTATATAAATTATTGTAACATGTTTATTTTATAGTAATTTGTAAAAAAAATAAAGCTACTGACTTAAATCAGTAGCTCCATCATATAAATACTTATTATTTGTTGTTTATTTCTAAAAATTACGCCTTCTTAGGAGCTACATAGATCATGTAGTACAATGCAGGAAGTATAAGCCCACCACCAATTGCATTACCAATAGCAACTGGTACAAGGTTATTAACAAGCATAGAACTCCAACTAACATCAGCTCCAAGTAAAATTCCCATTGGAATATAGAACATATTAGCAACAACGTGCTCATATCCTGAAATTACGAAAGCAACGATTGGGAAGAACAATAAAAAAATCTTACCAGTAGCATCTTTAGCCGCAGTTTGCATCCATATAGCACCAGCAACTAACATGTTACATAGGATACCTCTTATAAGGGCTTGCATGAAAGGAAGCTGAACTTTAGCTTCTGCAATTATAATAGCTTTCTCACCAACATGGTTTACTGCACCAATAGATCCAAGTAATCCACTTTGTGCTGCTAAAAATGCTATAAATACACTACCGATAAAGTTACCAATAAGAACTGCTGTCCAGTTAATTGCTACTTTATCAATACCATATTTCTTTTTTGCCCAACCCATAGTCATAAGGTTGTTACCAGTGTATAATTCTCCACCAGCGATTATAACGAATATAATAGCTATAGTAAATACCGTTCCGCCTAAAAATTTACCTAATCCTGGATCAGCTGTCGTTGCATACATAACGTACGACGCAACTCCGCCTAAGCCGATAAATATTCCTGCAGCAATACCAAGTAACATAGTAATTAATGGTGCTTGCTTAGCTTTAGCTTCACCTGAAGCGATAGTTGCTTCAGCTATTTCATTTGGTTTTAACATCATAATTATACTTTCACTCCTTAAATAAAATAAACTCAACTGAGAATTTAACAAATCTGTTTTTTTGATTTTCAATCACAATATATCTACTTTCACTTAAGGTAAAAAAGAAATATATTCCCTAATTAAATGATTCATAAAAATTCGATATGTCATCCTCAAAGAATAGTCATAATTCACCTGATATTTCAGATAAAAAAACAATACTTTGCTATATTATCATCTTTCAATAACTTTTCCTAGAACTTTATTTTCAAAATACGACATTTTTTTCACATATTTTTTTTAAGTATTTACACAATTTTTAATTTCATATGAATTATATATGTTAAAAATTGTATTTAGTAACGTTTTTATAAGTAATTATTGCTAGTAATGAAATGAATTTCATTATTTTCATAAAAAATATGGTTAATTATTGAATCAAAACAATAATTAACCATATTTTTTATTTGTTATTACTCTACAATCTTTAATTTTTAGTCAGCTCTATACTAGCTCTATCGAGTCACCAATTTTAACAAGTCCGCCC
>JBARWW010000261.1:0-4520 GCA_049647005.1 Acidaminobacteraceae bacterium
AAATAATTCTCCACTTCTGATAGTCCACTTGTAAATATAACGTTTATTATAAACATTGGCTTCCTCCTGTGTAATGAAAATTATGTAATTTTTTTCTTTTAAAACGCCTGTTCATTGTTAAGTATATTTTATCAGCTAAAGATATTTTCATTTTATGCTTTTCTTTTTTCAATTTTCCAACATATTAGTTCCTCTGTTTCTTTATACTTGATTGCTCCAACATTTTCTAATACTTTATGTGCTGCTATATTTTCCTTTTTAGTATCTACTACTACACCTGTTGATTTAAGATTTCTAAAGATCCAATTAATAAGTTCTTTTAAGGATTCGCTAGCATATCCTTTGTTTCTATAGTCTTCATTAATTCCATATTCGACAATTACTTCACCACTTTGATTAGGATAGCCGTTAATAACTATATTTCCAATTATTTTATTTTCTTTTTTTAAAACTACAGCCCAATTTGTTAACCACAAATAGTTTTCACTATCATCGATTACCTTTTTCAACATCACTTCCGCTTCGCTTTTCATTTCATCATCAAGGATTGTATCTGTAACTTTTAATCCTAAATCGGATTCCATCTTACTATAATCCTCAATAGATGAAGCAAGGTCGTTTGCATCTAAAGGTACTAATATTAATCTTTCTGTTTCTAATTTTATCATCTTTTTCTCCTTGTATATGTATAGATTTTTAAAATTGATTTCAAATTTACTATTTATAATCTGTAAATTCTCTCTCTAGTAAGGAATATATAAATAAATCTGTTGTTTTATTTCTAAAACACATGTAATCTCTAAGTAATCCTTCTTTTTTGAATCCCAATTTTTCTAAGGCTTTTATCGAAAAAGAATTATCTGGATAAATCAAAGCTTCGATTCTCTTATAATTCATTACTTTAAATCCAAAACTAAGAATAGTTTGCAGTGTTTCTTTCATATATCCATTATTCCAATAACTTTCTGATAACTCATAACCAATTTCAGCTCGGAAATGATGTTTATTTATGTTATGAAATCCACATGTACCTATGACTTTACCAGATGTTTTTTCAACGATTCCCCATCTTATTGAACGGTGATCTTTAAATCCCACCGAAAAATTATTTATCATATGCATAATTGCTTCAATACTTGTGACTGGAAACATTCCATAGTACTTAGTAACTTTCTCTGAACTAAATATTTCATATAAGTCTGTAGAATCACTATCCAATAATTCCCTTAGCAGTAATCTATCTGTTTTAAGTGTTGGATACTCTGTAAGCATGTTAGGTAAACTCCTTTATTATATAAATAGATTTTATTCCTTTTTCACTCACTCGTAAGTACAACTTACTATCACCCTTTATTATACAGTTAATACCATTAAAGTGCCACCGTAACTGCTTTATATACTTCTATTTTTAACATATTATCACACACTCCCATAGATTATACAATTAACGAATATACATTGCCATAAAACAGCCTTTATAATAATATCAATAAAAGCAAATCAGCAATTTTTTATTGATTAATAATTTGAATTATGTTATTATAAAAATTGGTGAATTTTAAATTAATATAGTTACTTTGCAGTAGCTAATTGCAAAGAATTATTATAATATTAATAGTTAGGAGCTTATTTCTATAGGCTCTTTTTTAATGATAAAGAGAGGTAAAAAAATGATTAGACTTAATGATTTGTCTTATTCTTTCCCTCAAAAGAACTTATATACTGATATTTCTTTTGAACTTAAGGATGGACATCACTGCGCTTTTATTGGAACTAGCGGTAGTGGAAAAAGTACACTTATAAATATTATTATGAATCCGGACAAATATATGTATGATGGACTACTTGAAATAGATCCAAGTTGTAGAATTGGATATGTTAGTCAGTTTTTTGAAAAAGATAGAACAAACAGTTCTACTGTATTTGAATATATAGCTAGTGACTTTATTAAATATCAAAACAAAATTACTGATATCTGCACTGAAATGGAAACATCATCTGATATAGGTGCTCTGCTTATTAAGTATCAAGATACTTTAGATGCATTTGAAGCAATTGGCGGCGATGATTACGAAAGTATTATAAATAAGAAGCTAAATCTTGCTGATTTAAATAAAATTAGAGATTTTAAAGTTTCAGAATTAAGTGGTGGAGAGTTTAAGCTTATCCAAGTAATTCGTGAAATGCTTAATAGTCCAGAAGTGATAATTATGGATGAGCCAGATGTATTTTTAGATTTTGAGAACCTTAATGCTCTTAAAAGTTTAATTAATTCACATAAAGGTATCCTACTTGTTATAACTCACAACAGATACCTACTTAATCACTGTTTTAATAAAATTATACATCTTGAAAACACTGATCTACAAGAGTTTGACGGAAGATATATTGACTATAACTTCTCACTACTTCAGTCTAAGATTGAACTTCAAGAATTAGCTGTAGCTGATGAAAAAGAACTTGCTAGAAATGATGAGTTAATTAGAAAACTTAGATTAATTGCAACTTATAACACAGAATCGTCTAGAGGAAAATCACTTAATGCTAGAGTTAAGCTACAAGAAAGATTGGAAGCTCGTAAAATAAAACAGCCTTTTGTGGAAATCAAAAAGCCAAACATCAAACTGCATACTCCTAATGTTATTGAAGAAACTATTGCATTAGATGTTAAGGACTATAGACTTAGCTTTGATGACATGCTGCTTGAAAATGTTAACTTCCAAATTAAATCTACCGATAAAGTGGCTATTATAGGATCCAATGGTACTGGAAAAACTTCACTGCTAAGAGATATATATAATAATGCTAGTGAATCAATTAAAATAAATGATGATATTCAAATATCGTACCTATCACAAGTTCAAGGTGAAATCTTTGATGAATCTAATAACTTAATAGAAGAATTATATGAGTCAGGATTTGATTCTTTAATGAAAATCAAATCTCATCTTCAAGGATATGGTTTTTCTGGTGAAATACTTGATCAAAAGATTGAATCACTTTCTGGTGGAGAAAAAAATATACTTCAACTTGCAAAGGTTTCTTCAAGTAACGCTAATATGTTACTTCTTGACGAACCAACAAGTCACCTTGACACTTATTCGCAAATTGCACTTGAGGAAGCTATCGAAAACTATAATGGCTCTATTCTTATGGTTTCGCATGACTACTACTCTATTGCAAACTGCATGGATTATGTGCTAATTCTTGATAATAATACTGTTAGAAAAATGAGCATGCGTAAATTTAGAAAGACTATCTACGCTAAGCATTTTGATAAAGATTATCTTGAAGTTGAAAGAAAGAAAAAAATAGTTGAAACGAAGATCGAGCAAGCACTTACAGCTATTAATTTTGAACGTGCTAAGCTTTTATCTGAAGAACTTGAAGAATTAATTAAACTATTATAAAAAATGTTGAATTATAAATTTAAAGCCCATCTTAACTTCTAGATTTAATCTAAATGTTAAGATGGGCTTTTTTTATTACATTCATATTGAATCAGTAAATATATATAAAGCTCTAAAAGTCGTTTTTGGAATATATAAGCATTTTGAATAAATCACTAAAAAAGTATTTTGAATACAATATAGGTATAATGTTATAATTAGTAAAATGAATTGATACTTTGAATGATATCGAAAGAAGGAAGCTATATGAATCTAAGTAAAAAAAAAGCGCGACGATTAATCTTACTTCACCATAATTTATTAGCTACAAAATCACTTAAAAATAAAGATGATATTATGAACTATATTAAAAAAGTTGGCTGCATACAGTTTGATCCACTAAATATTATAGCAATGAACCCACATCTAGTCTTACAATCAAAAGTTAAATCATACAAAGCAGAGATGCTTGACGAATTACTTTACAAAGACCACCGACTTATGGATGGTTGGGATAAAAATATGGCTATTTTTCCAGTTGAAGATAGACCTTATTTTAGACGTTACTATTACACAGCTATAGAAACTCATAATTGGAAAAGTCATGATTTATTATCCTATATGCCAATTGCTAGAGCCATGCTTGATAATGGGCCAATTACGTCAAAAGACTTGAAAATGCAAGACAAAATCGATTGGTCATTAGGACCTTCTTCTATGGCAAGAGCTATTCTTGAACTTATGTTTTTTACTGGAGAAATTATGGTCAACGATAAGTTCGTTAGTCACAAAAGCTATGGATATACTAAAAATTATTTAAGCGATCAACTTATAAGCGCTGATGATCCAAACATTACTGATGAAGATTATTTTAAATGGGGTGTGCTCAGGAGAATTAGAGCTACAGGCATACTCTGGAATAAAGCTAGTGAAAGTTTTCTTGGAGTAAAGGATCTTAAAAGCGCTAGTAGAAATAAGGCTTTTCTTGATTTATATGAGGATGGAATTACTGAGAAGATAAGTATTGAAGGAATTAAGTTTGACTTTTATATAGAAAAATCTAATATCGATTTAATTGATTATTTGGACAAAAATTATCGTAAAAGAGTTTCATTTATTGCACCACTTGAT